>JBAXLX010000100.1:0-10422 GCA_037134595.1 Pseudomonadota bacterium | reverse complement strand
GTGCCGATGTTAACGTGCGGTTTGTTGCGTTCAAACTTAGCCTTACCCATTTGGGCCACCCTCGGTTCAGGGGGGTCACGAGGGACCCCGATTTCCACGCGCGGCGACTTAAGCCGGAGCGGCGGGAAAATCAAGCGGGATTGGCGATTGGGATCGACTTTGCCCTGTTGACCGACATCAGGCCGCTTAGTGCGAAGTGACCGCAGCGGGGGTTTGGGCTGGAAGCGGGGGCATTCCCAGCCATTCGGGGTGTGCCAGCATGTAATCCTGCACAGCTTTGGCTGCGTTATCGGCCAGTTTCTTCATCTGGGCGTGTTTGTTCTGTGTCCAGCCCGACCCGATCACGCTGTCTTTTGACACGCCCTCGATTAGGGTGAAACGCTTGCCACCTTCCTCAAGGAACTCTTTTTTCAGACTGTCATAGACATGCAGCCTGATGATCAGCGCCGAACGCGGGCTGGCGATGACGGGCACCCCGGGCGGTGCCAAGACATAGCCGTCAACCGAAATGCCAAAATCAAACGGCGTGTCGCCGGAATAGCTGGCGAAGCGTTCGGTCATGGCCGCGGTCATGACAGTCTTCCAGTCCTCGGCATCTGCGGTGCGCGACAGAGGGACGGTTTGGGCTTTCGTTGCATCAATAAAGACCGAGTTCATCCGAAAGCTGCCCATCGGGTGCGGCGGATCGCCCATATCTTTGGCATCGCAAGCCGCCAGTGCGACCAGCAAGGCCATGGCAGGAAGGGCGCGAATCAGGCGGATCAGCAACATGGGACAGGGCCTTTGATCCCCGGGGCGGGGCATCTTCGGGATAGCGGGGCAAGGGGCGCTTGGCAACGGGGCAAGGGTGGCCTTGGCGGCGCAGCGCCCTATATGTCCAGCAAGGCAGGGTCAGAAGGGGCATCATGGGCAAGGTTGAAACAGAATTTCCCGTGCGCGTGCCGCTGGCGACCGTGCCCTTGGGCATTTGGGGCTCGCTACAAGCCGGACGGCGCAATGTTCTGGAACTGATCCCCGAAATCGCCACCCGCCAGCCGATCCTGTCGGGCACTACGGGCAAACGCTGGCATATGGTGATGGACCCAGAGGCCTTGCGCCACATTCTGCGCGACGGGGTCGAGGATTACCCCAAGTCATTGGTGACCAAGCTGATTTTAGAACCCGCCATCGGCAATTCGATGTTTGTCGCCGAAGGGGCCGATTGGCACTGGCAGCGCCGCACCGCCGCGCCCGTCTTTTCGCACCGCAATATCGCAGCCCTTGCCCCCGTCATGACCGCCGCCGCCGAGCGCGCCGCCGCCCGCTTTGCCGCAGCCTCTGGCCGCGCCATTGATGCCTTTGACGAAATGGTGGCCGCGACGTTCGAGGTGATCTCGGACGTCACCTTTTCCGGCGGCGAGGGGTTTGACCGTGCGGGCGTGCACCGCGCTATTGAAACTTACATCAGCCAAACCGCCAAACTGTCGGTGCTGGATATTCTGGGCGCACCCGGCTGGGTGCCGCGCCCGGGGCGGATGTTTTCCGGTCCTGCGCTGCGGCAGATGAAACAGATGGCCAACGGCGCGATTGATCAGGCCCGCCACCGCCCGAAAACCGGCATTCCCGATCTGTTAGACCTGCTTTTGGCCGGATCAGACCCCAATTCCGGCCGTCAGATGAACCCTGACGAGTTGCGCGACAACCTGTTGACCTTCATCGTCGCAGGGCATGAAACAACGGCGCTGACCTTGGCTTGGGCGCTATACCTGTGCGCCTTTGACCCCAAGGTGCAAGACGCCGCCCGCGAGGAGGCGCAAGCCGCCCTTGGCCCGCGCGCCGCCACCGCTGCCGATCTGCCCGCCCTGCCCCTGATCCGCCGCATCGTGGATGAGGCGCTGCGCCTGTACCCCCCCGCCGCCTTTCTCGCCCGCACCGCCCGCAAGGCCGATACTCTGTGTGGGCGCGAGGTGCGGCCCGGTGATACGGTGATCTTGCCCATCTACGCCCTGCACCGCCACCACGACCTGTGGCAAAACCCCGATGCCTTTGACCCGAACCGCTTTGCCGATCCCAAAGCCACCCCGCGCTTTGCCTACCTGCCCTTTGGCGATGGCCCCCGCATCTGCATCGGCGCGTCTTTTGCCTTGCAAGAGGCGGTGATCATTCTGGCCACCCTGCTGGCGCGCTTTCGCTTTAGCCAAATCCCCGGCAAGGCCCCCAAGCCCGTGATGATCCTAACCCTGCGGCCCGAGGGCGGGGTTTGGCTTAAGGTTGATCGCGCCTAATTCCGACTAAAACACTTGGGCAATCTTGACGGGCGCAAAGCGCGCGCCTAAAGATGACTATAATACTCAGGCATAGGACGCATCATGACCAAATCCCCCCGCCCCACCCAACCGCGCGTCTGGACTGGCCTTGCCTTGGCCTCGGTCACGCTGGCAGCCTCTCCCGTTCTGGCGGGCTTGCAACCGGCACCTGTCACGCTGGCCATGCCGCAAGCGCGGATATGGTTGGCCGCGACCGAGGGCGGCGAGGCGGGTGAAGCTGGCATCACCGCCGCAGCGCCCGCAGATTCGGCCTATCTGGCAGAGCTGATGATCGTAGAGGGCCACATGCAGGCCGCGCGCGATCTGTATGCGATGGGGCAAAAGGACATTGCGGTGGAATTGTCCAAGCACCCGCAAGACGAAGGCACTTTGGCCACCTTGCAGGCTGAGATTGCCAAAAATCAGGCCCAAGATGTGGCCGATGAAATCGCGGCCTTCACCGACACCATGGCCAAAGGCGCGCCGCAAGACGCGGTGGATCAGGCAGCCGCCCAAGTCGCGCAGGCTTTTTCGGCAGCGGCCTCGGTCAAAGACACCGAAATACGCGCGCGGTTTGATGCGGTGGTGCTGTTGGTCAAGGCGGCAGCGGGAGAATATCAGGCCAGCATCACCGACGGCAAAGTCGAAGATATGATGGGCTGGCACGAGGCGTGGTCCTTCATCGGCCTCGCCCGTGCCGAGTTGGCAGATTTGTCCAGCCAGCCCCTTTCGGCCAAAGCGGCCCCCAAGGCGCTGAAAGCGCTTGGCGACGTGGACGCCGCCTTTGGCGACCCGATGGCCGCTGTGCCGCTGGCCGGCTATCCGCAGATTTTGCTGGGGGTGGCGGCCAAGCTGGAACTGATCGCCTCTTCGGTGCGCTAGGCTATGCTGGTGATTGGCCCCTTACTGTCGCAGGCCGATCTTGCAGCGGTGCAAGAGATGGCCGCGGCCCTGCCCTTTGCCGATGGCCGCGCCACGGCGGGGCGTCATGCGGTGGGGGTCAAAGCCAACGACCAAGCCTTGCCGGGGGCCGAGCTTGACGCGGTGCTGGCCAAGGTCGAGGCGGCCTTGCGCGCAAACCCGCTGTTCCAATCGGCCGCACGGCCCAAGGCGCTGACCAAGCTGATCGCGTCGCGCTACCGCACGGGGCAGACCTACGGGCTGCATGTCGATAATGCGCTGATGCAGGGGCTGCGGACGGATTTGTCCTTTACGCTGTTCCTGTCTGACCCCGAAAGCTACGAGGGCGGCGCACTGGTGATCGAAGATCATTTCGAAGCGCGTGCCGTCAAACTCGCGGCCGGTCAGGTGATTTTGTACCCGTCCACCACGCTGCACCGCGTGGAGCCCGTCACAAGCGGCACACGGTTGGCGGTGGTGGGCTGGGTGCAAAGCCTGATCCGCGATCAGGGCCAGCGCGAGATTTTGTTCGATCTGGACCAAGCGGTCGAGGCCTGCTTTGCCGCCGAAGGCAAATCGCCCCAGTTTGACCGATTGTCCAAAACCCGTTCCAACCTGCTGCGGATGTGGGTGGACGCTTAACGCCGCTTAGCGCGCGTCCTCGTCAAACCGATTGTCACGGGGGAACCCGCGCGGGGCCATGCGGCCCATGGTGCCGCGCGCGCCCTGCCATTCGGCCACGTCGGTTTCGGTGCGCGTGCGCCCTGCGGGGTCTTTCCACGACAGGCCCTTGGCCAGCACAAAGGTGGCGGCATCACTCAGCCCGCCGTCTTTGTACTTTTGCAAGCGCACCCCCTTGCCCCGCGCCATTTCGGGCAGGTCGGACAGGGGGAAGACCAGAACCTTGCGGTTCTCGCCCACGACGGCGACATGATCGCCCTGCACGCGGCGGCATACGGCGGTTTTGGCACCTTCGCCCAGCGTCAGCACTTGCTTGCCGGCCTTGGTTTGGGCCAAGACCTCGTCCGATACCACCACAAACCCATCGCCCGCGCTGGAACAAACCAACAGCTTTTCAGCCGGACGGAAGATCATCAGATCAACAATCGCCGTATCATTGGGTAGATCAACCATCAGACGCACCGGTTCGCCCATGCCGCGCCCACCGGGCAGGTTGGCGCCGATGACGGTATAAAACCGCCCATTTGCCCCGATGATCAGGATTTTATCCGTCGTCTCGGCATGAAAGGCAAACCGCGCCGCGTCGCCGTCTTTGAACTTTTGCTCTAGCGCCAGATCGACATGGCCCTTGAGCGCCCGGATCCAACCCATTTGCGAGCAGATCACGGTGATCGGTTCACGTTCGATCATCGCCTCGGCGGTGATCTCGATCGTCTCGCCCGCATCGGCAAAGGTCGTGCGCCGCGCGCCAAGCTTTGTGCCTTTGCCAAAAGCCTTGCGGATCTCTTCCAGCTCTACCCCGATGCGCTGCCACTGTGCGGCATCAGAGGCCAACAGCCCCGCAAGCCCGGCCCGTTCGGCAACCAAAGCATCACGCTCGGCGATCAGCTCCATCTCTTCCAAGCGCCGCAGCGAGCGCAGGCGCATGTTCAAGATCGCCTCGGCCTGCACCTCGTTTAACGCGCCCACGCCTTCGGGCGGCGGGACATAGTCTTTTTCCGAACTCGCGCGCTTGTGCTTTTTCTTCCAGTTTTCCGCCATAAGCGCGCGTTTGGGGTCATCATCGTAGCGGATGATGTCAATCACGCGGTCGAGGTTCAGGAAGGTGATCAAAAAGCCCGCCAAAATCTCGAGCCGCGCGTCGATCTTATCCACACGGTGCTGGCTGCGGCGGTTAAGCACATCGCGGCGGTGATCAAGAAACGCGCGCAAGACCTCTTTCAGGCTGCAAACCTTGGGCACTTTGCCGTCGATCAGCACGTTCATGTTCAAGCTAAAGCGGCTTTCCAGTTCCGAATTGCGAAACAGCGCGGCCATCAGCTGGTCAGGGTCAACGGTGCGCGAGCGGGGTTCTAGAACGATGCGAATGTCATCGGCGGATTCGTCGCGCACATCGGCCAGAAGGGGCACCTTTTTAAGGTTCACCAGTTCGGCCAAACGTTCGATCAGCTTGGATTTGGCGACCTGATAGGGAATTTCGGTGACAACGATTTGCCACATCCCCCGGCCCATATCCTCGATCACCCAGCGGGCGCGGGTGCGAAAACTGCCGCGTCCGGTGCGGTAGCTTTCCAAAATCGTCGCACTGTCTTCGATGATCACGCCGCCCGTGGGAAAATCAGGGCCGGGGATCAGATCAACCAGCGCATCTATCCCAAGGTCGGGATTGGCCAAAAGCGCATGGCAGCCTTGGATCAACTCGTCCAGATTATGGGGCGGGATGTTGGTGGCCATGCCAACCGCAATACCCGATGACCCGTTGGCCAAAAGGTTGGGAAAGGCCGCAGGCATTACGACAGGCTCTTCCAGCGTGCCGTCGTAGTTTGCGCGGTAGTCGACCGCGTTTTCGGCCAAGCCTTCCATCAGCGCCTCGGCCACCGCGGTCAGGCGGGCTTCGGTGTAGCGGGCGGCGGCGGGGTTGTCGCCGTCGATGTTGCCAAAGTTGCCTTGGCCGTCGACCAAGGGGTAGCGCACGTTGAAATCTTGCGCCAAGCGGGCCATGGCGTCGTAAATCGCCGCATCGCCGTGCGGGTGATAGTTGCCCATCACATCACCCGAAATCTTGGCCGATTTGCGAAACCCACCGGTCGAGGCCAAGCGCAATTCGCGCATCGCAAACAGAATACGGCGGTGGACGGGCTTTAGCCCGTCACGCGCATCGGGCAGGGCGCGGTGCATGATGGTTGACAAGGCATAGGTCAGATACCGCTCGCCAATCGCGCGGGCCAAGGGCTCGTTGCGCAAGGTCGGCTCGGCAGGCAGGTCTGCGGCCTGCGGGAGATCGTCGGGTGTATCGGACATGGGGGGTGTGTAGTGCGGCCTTGGCCTTGGGTCCAGTGGGTTTTGCAAGGGGGGTTTGCGCGGCGCGGGGTTCTGATAGCTTTGGGGCCAATAAGGGGAGTTATGCTGTGAAAACCATCCTGATCACCGGCTGTTCGTCGGGCATCGGCTATGACGCGGCCAAGGGGCTTAGGGCGCGGGGCTGGCGGGTCTTGGCGACCTGCCGGCAAGCGAAGGATTGCGCAAGGTTGCAGGCCGAAGGCTTGGAAAGCTTTGTACTGGATTATGCCGATGAATCGTCAATCGCTGCGGCGATCGACGAGATCAAGGCCCGTGGCGGGCGTTTGGATGCCTTGTTCAACAACGGCGCCTTCGCCAGCCCCGGCTTGGTCGAAGACCTGCCGCGCGATGCTTTGCGCGCGATCTTTGAGGTGAACCTTTTTGGCTACCACGACCTGACACGGCGGGTTTTGCCCTTGATGCGGGCACAAGGCGGGGGGCGGATTGTCAACTGCTCGTCTGTTTTGGGGATCGTGGGGGCCGAATGGCGCGGGGCCTATGTGGCGACGAAATTCGCCTTGGAAGGGTTAAGCGATGTGCTGCGGCTGGAAATGCGAGGCACGGGGGTTGAGGTGATCTTGATCGAACCGGGGCCGATTGGCACCCAGATCAGGGTCAATGCCCAAGCCCATTTCGAACGCTGGATTGATTGGCAAAACTCGGCCCGCGCCAGCGATTACACCCGCTTTCGCACCCGCCTGTACGACACCTCGGGCAAGAAAGACCGCTTTGAGTTGACCTGTGCTGCCGTGACCAAAGCGCTGATCCACGCCGTGGAAGCCCGCCGCCCAAAGCCGCGCTATTACGTCACCCTGCCCACCTATATCGCAGGGTTGGCGCGGCGCATCCTGCCCACCCGCGCTTTGGATTGGCTGGTGCGCTAAAGCAAAGGGCGGCCCTTTCGGACCGCCCTTTCTTTCAAAGAGGCAATAAACGCCTTAGAGCTTTTCGATCAGTTCCGGCACCGCGGTGAACAGGTCAGACACCAAGCCATAATCGGCGACTTGGAAAATCGGGGCCTCTTCATCCTTATTGATGGCGACGATGATCTTGGAATCCTTCATCCCCGCAAGGTGCTGGATAGCGCCCGAAATCCCGACAGCGACGTACAGCTTGGGGGCCACAACCTTGCCTGTCTGCCCCACTTGCCAATCATTGGGCGCATAGCCCGAATCCACGGCGGCGCGCGAGGCGCCGACAGCGCCGTTCAGCTTGTCAGCCAGCTTTTCGATCAGATCGAAGCTTTCCTTCGACCCCACGCCGCGCCCGCCCGACACCACGATGCCAGCCGAGGTGAGTTCAGGGCGATCGGAGGCCGCAACACGGTCCTCGACCCAAGCCGACAGGCCATTCTCCCCCGGCCCTCCGATTTTCTCGACTGCGGCAGAACCGCCCGTGCCCACGGCGGTAAAGCCTGCGGTGCGCACCGAGAAGACTTTCTTACCATCAGAAGATTTCACGGTTTGCACCGCGTTTCCGGCATAGATCGGGCGCTCAAACGTGTCAGCGTCAATCACGGCGGTCACATCCGACAAGACCATCACATCCAGCAAAGCCGCAACACGGGGCAGGACGTTTTTGTTGGCCGCGGTGGCAGCACCGCAGATGTGGCTATAAGCGCCCGCCAGCCCAACCACCAAAGCGGCGGTGGATTCGGCCATGCCGTGGCAATAGGCGTGATCGTCGGCGAACAGCACCTTCGAGACACCTGCAAGTGTTGCAGCCTCGGCCGCGGCGGCGTCACCGCCCGTGCCTGCGACCAGCACATGCACCTCGCCCAAGCCGGTCAAAGCGGCCAGCGCCTTGGCAACCTGATCGGTGGACAAAGCGCCGTCATTCACGTCTGCAATCAGAAGAACGGCCATCTTAGATCACCCCTGCTTCGTCTTTAAGTTTCGCAATCAATTCGGCGACCGAGCCCACCTTGACGCCCGCCTTGCGGCCTGCGGGTTCAACGGTTTTCAGCACGCTCAATCGGGGCGCGACATCAACCCCGTAATCCGCCGGAGTCTTCAGCGCCAAGGGCTTGGCCTTGGCCTTCATGATATTGGGCAGGCTGGCATAGCGCGGGTCGTTCAGGCGCAGGTCAACCGTCAGCACGGCAGGCAACGTCACGGCGATGCTTTGCAGACCGCCATCGACTTCGCGGGTTACGGTGGCTTTGCCATCGGCAACCGACAGTTCCGAAATGAACGTGCCCTGCGACTACCCCAGCAGCGCAGACAACATCTGGCCCGTGGCGTTCATATCATTGTCAATGGCTTGCTTGCCGCACAGCACCAAGCCCGGCGCTTCTTGCGCCACAACAGCGGCCAGAAGTTTCGCCACAGCCAGCGGTTCGATATCGGTTTGCACATCGGCGGTGGCTTCGATCAAAATCGCGCGGTCAGCCCCCATGGCCAAAGCGGTGCGCAGGGTTTCTTGCGCTTGCTTCACACCGATCGAGACCACGATCACCTCGGTTGCGATGCCTTTTTCTTTCAGGCGGATCGCCTCTTCGACGGCGATTTCGTCAAAGGGGTTCATCGACATCTTTACGTTCGCCAGATCGACACCGGACCCGTCCGCCTTGACGCGAACCTTCACGTTGTAGTCGATCACACGTTTGACAGGCACAAGGACCTTCATCGCGCATCTCTCCGATAGGGGGCCAGTTGGCCGGGGCAAGCTCTCATCGCGGTCATTAAACGGTCTTGGCTTGGGGCAAAAGGCCAAAATCGACAGGCTTTGTCGCGCAGACGCCATGGGGGTAGCGCTTGCACAGAATCAGGGTCGGCAGCGCCGTAGGCCTGCCACCTTCGCAGACTTACCCCCGCGTCAGGCCCGGAACCCACAGCACATCTTGCGCACCGTTGTCGTTGGCGATGCGACCCGCCACAAAGAACCAATCCGACAAGCGGTTAAGGTATTTGATCGCCTCGGGGTTCACGGGTTCATGGGCGGCGAGTTCGACCGTCAACCGCTCAGCCCGCCGACAGGTGGTGCGGCACAGGTGCAGGTGGGCGGCAAGCGGAGTGCCGCCAGGCAGGATGAAACTGCGCAGGGGGGTGAGGTTTGTGTTCATCGCATCAATCTCGGCCTCTAGCCGGTCAACTTGGGCGGCGATGATGCGCAGGCGGGGATAGGGGGCGGTGGCATCGTTTTCGATATCTGGCGTGCAAAGGTCTGCGCCCAGATCGAACAGATCATTCGAGATGCGCGCCAAACTGTCATCCAAAGCGCCGCCATGCAGCCGCGCCATGCCCAATGTGGCGTTGGTTTCATCGACCGTGCCATAAGCGGCCACGCGCAGATCGAACTTGGGAACGCGGTCGCCGTTGCCCAGCGCGGTTTCGCCCGCATCGCCGGTGCGGGTGTAGATCTTGGACAAAACCACCATCACGGCATTCCTTTCGAACGCGCCCACGCAAAAATCACAATCGCCACCACGGCCAGCCCTTGGGCCAGAATGCGCAACTGCATCAGTTTATTGGCGTATTTACGGTTGAACTCACCGCCTTTGCCAAAAGTGCCGATGCCGATCAGCAAGATGACCAGAACGACAAGGCAAACGGCGGTGGCAAACAAGAAGAGCGGATCGCGCAAGAGCATGGGGTTTGTTCCTTTGGTTGCGCCAAGACATAGTGCGCGCAATTCAAAAAGCGAAGGGCAGAGGCGGGGCCAGCCCCGCACCCCGGGATATTTGCGCAAGTCTGAAAGGGGGGCGCCGTGCTGCGGTGCGGCGGCCTTGCTGCGGGGGCGCGGCGGGGATAGGGTGGCACCGTGCTATAAGGGGGCGTCAGATGGCCATTCAAACAGTCGGGATCGTGGGCGCGGGGCAGATGGGCAACGGGATTGCGCATGTCTTCGCCCTTGCAGGCTATGATGTGCTGATGAATGACGTGAGTGCCGAGAGTTTGGCCAAGGCCTTGGTTACGATCGAGCGCAACATCGAACGCCAAGTGGCCCGCGGCAAAGTGACGGCCGAGGCCAAGGCGGACGCCATGGCGCGGATCAAGACATCTTTGACGATTGCAGATCTGGGGCCTTGCGATTTGATCATCGAAGCTGCGACCGAAAAGGAAAGTGTCAAGGACGCGATCTTTAAAGCTTTGGTGCCGCATCTGGCAGCGGGCACGATTTTGACGTCGAACACCTCGTCGATTTCCATCACGCGGCTGGCCAGCCGGACGGATCGGCCGGAAAAGTTCATGGGCTTTCACTTCATGAACCCCGT
>JBAXLX010000099.1:0-10423 GCA_037134595.1 Pseudomonadota bacterium | reverse complement strand
CGATAGCACCGATCTTGAGTTTCTCAGCGGCTTTATCGCCCTGCGCAAGCTGAACGATCCTGCCGCAGCACTGACGCATTTCAGCCGTCTGGCGGGGGCCAGCACGCCCATCAGCCAAGCGCGCGCGCACTATTGGATGGGCCGCGCCTACGATGCCTTGGGCGACAAGGCCAAGGCGCGCAGTGCCTATGGCACGGCGGCCAAGTATCAAACCTCGTATTACGGGATGCTTGCGGCGGAAAAGCTGGGGCTGGATCTGGACGCCAGCCTTGTGTCCAACGCGCCTCCACCGGGCACGTGGAAGGGGGCGGGCTATGCCAAATCCTCGGTGCTTCAGGCGGCTGTGCTGATGGCGGCTGCGGGCAATGAACAATTGTCTGCCCGCTTTTTGCTGCATCTGGGCGAAAGCCTGACGGATGCCGAACTGGGCACGCTGGCCGGTTTGGCGCTGGACTTGCACCAATACCGCGCGTCAGTGCTGATCGCCAAGGCCGCGACCGAACGCGGGCTGGTCTTTGCGGGTGCCTATTTTCCGGTGCCGGATATGATCCCCGACAAGCTGCCCGTCAGCCGCGCCCTCGCCCTGTCTATCGCGCGGCGTGAAAGCGAGTTTGACCCCGAAGCGCGCAGCCCCGCGGGGGCGCTTGGTCTGATGCAGTTGCTGCCAGCCACGGCGGCGAAGGTCGCCAAGGATCAGGGGATCAAGTTCTCGGCGGGCAAGCTGGCGTCAGACCCCGCTTATAACGCCACGCTCGGGGCGGCGTATTTGAAAGAACTGGTCGACCGGTTCGGCCCCTCGGTCGCGCTGATCGCCTCGGGGTATAATGCCGGACCGGGCCGTCCGCGTGGGTGGATCGACGCCTTTGGCGACCCGCGGCTGGCGGGCACCGATGTGGTGGATTGGGTCGAGATGATCCCCTTCACCGAAACGCGCACCTATGTCATGCGCGTGGTGGAAGGTGTGGTGATCTACCGTGCCAAACTGCGTGGAACGGTGGGGCCGGTGAACGTGACCGATGAGTTGACCGGACGTTAGGGCTTGAGCCAGACCGACAGATCGACCTTATGCCCCGTGCCAAGGTCAACGCCGCTGACATGGCCTAATGATTTCAGGCCTGCAGGGGCCTTTTGGCCGGAAAGGGCTACAACCTGACAGCCGGGCGCGGACAAGGCTTTCAGGATTTGATCTTGGGGCAGAAATTGCACGCGTGCATTGGTTGCAAAGACCAGCGAAGGCTCGGCATAGCCTGCCACGCGAAAGCTGCATTGAGGATAGCTCGCCGCAAAAGCGGCCAGCGGGCGGGCAGGCCAAAGCGCGTCTAGCCCTGCCAGTGTCGGGTAAACCGTGGCGTTCAGCGCTAAACCGCCCATGGCAAGGGCTATCGCCAAGGGCACGGCCCCTGACCGCGCCGCCCAAAGGATAAAGCCAAGGCTTGCAGTCACAGCCGCCGCACCACCCCAAAAGGCGGGCGGCATGGCCAAGCCCAACGGGCCCGCTTGCCACACCAAAGCCGCAAGCAGGGCCAACGGCAAAAGCCCCGCAACGGCCATCGGCCAAACCCTGCGCAAAGCCCTGCTTTGCACGGCATAAGCCACCAACAGCGCCAAGGCCGGATAAGTGGGCAGGGTGTAATGCACCAGCTTGGTCGGCAAAGCCTCAAATATCCCCCAAACGGGCAGCAGGCTTAACAGAGCAAACTGCACCACCGCCTGCCGCCGCCCCGCCCAGATCGCAGGCAGGCTTGCCGCCAAGGGCATCGCCGCAGGCCAAAAGGTCAGCCATAGGGCGGCCAGATAAGACCCCGGCGGCGCGCCGTGCTTTTCTTGGGCCGAGGCCATCTTGTCGATCATATCCGCACCCAGCGACGCGCCCCAAAACGCGCCGTGGCTGACAACTGAAATCGCCACAAACCACGGTGCGGCCAAAGCGGCAAACACACCCAACCCCGCAACGGGCCGCAAGTGCCGCAGCGGCGCAAGGCTGCGGGCCACCCCACATTGCCCCGCCAAAGTCAGCCCCAGAACCATCGGCCCGATCGGCCCTTTGATCAGAGTGCTTGTCGCCAAGACAGCCCAAAACCCCATCGCCCAAGCCCAAGACACCCCCTTGTCGCGCGCACTTTTGGCCAGAATAAATTGCCCTGCCGCCACACTGGCCAGCAACATGGCATCGGTCTTGGCCAAATGCGCCTCGGCCCCCAGCATCACACTGGCCGCCAAAGCGACAGCGGCCAAAAACGCCGCCTCGCGCCCCAGATACAGCCGCGCCGTGGCGTGAGTGAAGCCCACAGCCAATAACGCGCCCAGCAAGCTGACCAGCCGATAGGACCAGATCTGATCCGGCTGCCCTGTCACCGCCGCCGCCGCCGCCTGCATCCAATAAACCCCCACGGGCTTTTTATACCGTGGCGCCTCCCCAAAATGAATATCCACCCAATCGCCCGAGGCCAGCATCTGCCGCGAGGCTTGCGAGAACAGCACCTCGTCGCGGTCCACCGGCGGCAGGCTGAAAAACCCCGGTAACGCCACGGCCAGCATCACCAAAAGCGCCAAGCCCAAGCCCCGCCCCTTAGCCACCTGATGCGCAATCCAGTCCATGCCGCCCCTAGCTCTTCATCTTGGCACAAATACTCGACGGGGGGCCTGGGGGGTGTCAAACCCCCCAGCCGGAGCCGCCGCGCGCCCTAGCCGTTCTCGCGCAAAACCGTGCCCGCCAGATACAGCGACCCGCAAATCAGCACACGGGCGGTGGGGGTTTGGGCTGCGATGGTGCGCAGCGCCTCGGCCACTGATCCGGCGATCTCGGCCTTGATTCCTGCCGCCAAGGCGGCATCGCGGGTTTGCGTGGCGGGGAGGGTATTCTTCTCACCCGGAATCTCGACGGCGTGCAGGGCGGTGGTTTGGGGGGCCAAAGGCACCATATAGCCGCGCACGTCTTTGGTGTTGAGCATCCCGCAGATGAGATGGGTTTCGCGCACGGGCATCCGCGCCAAAGTGGCCGCAACCGCTTGGCCACCTGCCGGATTATGGCCACCGTCCAGCCAAAGCTCTACCTGCGGTGCCAGATCTACCAAGGGACCATGGCGCAACCGTTGCATCCGCGCGGGCCAAAAGGCTTGGGTCACCGCCGCCTCGCACTGCGCCGCTGTGGCCCCCAGATGGCGCAGGGCGGTCAGGGCAGCCCCGGCGTTGTGGATCTGGTGCGGGCCGGGCAGGTTAGGCAGGGGCAGGTCCAGCAGGCCGTTTTCGTCTTGATAGACCATGCGGCCATGCTCTTCATGCACATGCCAGTGCTGGCCAAAGGCCAAAACCGGCGCGCCCATGCGCAGCGCCCGCGCCTCGATCACCGCCATGCCTGCGTCGTCTTGCGGGCCGATGATGACAGGCACGCCGCGCTTGATGATTCCGGCTTTTTCAAAGGCAATCTCGGGCAAGGTTTCGCCCAGATATTGCTGATGGTCGATGGACACGGGGGTGATGATCGTCAGCGCCGGATGATCCACCACATTGGTGGCATCCAGCCGCCCGCCCAGACCGACCTCTAGCAAGGTGTAATCAGCAGCAGTGCGCGCAAAGGCCAAAAGGGCGGCACAGGTGGTGATTTCGAAAAACGTAATCTCGCCCGCGCCGTTCTTTTGCACGCATTCGTCCAAAAGGTCGGTCAGGGCCGCTTCGGAAATGATCTCGCCAGCCAAGCGAATCCGCTCGTGAAACCACGCCAGATGCGGCGAGGTATAGGCATGCACCTTGGCCCCGCCCGCCTCTAACCCCGCGCGGATCATCGCTTGGGTTGACCCTTTGCCATTGGTGCCCGCAATATGGATAACTGGCGGCAAGGCCCGTTCCGGATTGCCCAAGGCCGCCAGCAAGCGGTGGGTGCGGTCCAAGGTCAGGTCGATCACCTTGGGATGAAAGGTCATCATCCGTTGCAAAATGGCGTCAGAGGTGGCCATGCCTTAGGCCTTTGCCGCTTTGGCGTCAGGCGCGGGCAGGTCGCCCTTCACCGCCGGCGACAGGCCCTGCAACATCCGCACGATCGTGACCAATTCGTCGCGCATCGCTTTGCGGTGGGTGACGCGGTCCAGCATCCCGTGGTCGAGCAGATATTCGGCGCGCTGAAAGCCTTCGGGCAGCTTTTCGCGGATGGTTTGTTCGATCACGCGCGGCCCTGCAAAGCAGATCAGCGCGTTGGGTTCGGCGATTTGCACATCGCCCAGCATGGCATAGCTGGCGGTCACCCCGCCCGTGGTCGGGTGGGTCAGCACCACCACATAGGGCAGACCCGCCTCACGCAGCATCTGCACCGCAACCGTGGTGCGGGGCATTTGCATCAGCGACAAGATCCCCTCTTGCATCCGCGCCCCGCCTGCTGCGCAGAAAACGACCATAGGCCGCTTGTGTTTCACCGCTGTCTGCGCGCCCACGATCATGGCGTTGCCGACAAACATGCCCATCGACCCCGCCATAAAAGCAAAATCTTGTGCTATGGCCACAATCGGTGTGCGCAGAATTTCACCCTCGGCCACGACCATCGCGTCACGCTCTCCGGTTGCTTTTTGGGCGGCGCGCAGGCGTTCGGGGTATTTCTTTTGGTCACGAAAATGCAGCGGGTCAACGACAGGCTCGGGCACTTTCACTTCGGTAAAGATCCCGCCGTCAAACAGCGCCTTGAACCGGTCGCGCGGGGTGATGGCCATGTGATGGTCGCACGCGGTGCACACGTTCAGATTATCGGCCAATTCGCGGTGAAACAGCATCGTGCCGCATTCGGTGCATTTGGTCCACAGATTGTCGGGGGTTTCGCGCCGCGAAAACAGCGAGTTGATCTTGGGACGCACGTAGTTGGAGATCCAGTTCATCGGCTGGCCCTTTGGTCGCTCTATTCCCGTCCGAGATAGTCTGCGCGGGGGCGAATTGCAATCGCCCTGACGGCTTGCGCCAGAGGCTGCCCAAGGATCTTTCTTGCCCAAAGGTCGGGGTGTGGCTATCGCTAGATTGAAAAACGCCGCAGGCGACTGCCAAAAGGAGGCCAGATGCCAGTTCATCCGCTGCTGCGCTATGCTGTCTTCGCGCTTGCCCTTGCGCTGATGGGCTGTGATCCTGCGACAACGGGGCAAAACCTGCACGAGATTTCGGTGCTCAAAGGCGCCATCACCGTCGCTGCGCCGCAGGGTTATTGTATTGACAAGAAGGCCTCGGTGGCGGTGGGGTCTGCGACGGTTTTGCTGATCGGGCGGTGCAATGACCAAGGCAAGGTGGCCGCGGCGGTTGTGACGCTGACGATTGGCGGGCCTGCTTCGGCAGGTGTGCTTGTGGCAGGACCAAAGGCCTTGGCAGAATTTTTCGCCTCAGACGCGGGGCGCAAGGTTTTGGCGCGCGACGGCGACCCCGACCATGTGCAGCTCGTGCAAACCCAAACTGCGGGACGCGGGCTATTGTTGCACTTGCGCGATCAAGTGGCGGGGGATTATTGGCGGGCCATCACGGCGATCAAGGGGCGGCTGGTGACGATATCCGCCTCAGGCGTGGCGGGGGCACCGTTGACCCCGGCGCAAGCGCGGGCTTTGGTGACGGATACACTGGCCTTGTTAGACAAGCGCAACGGCATAAAGCCCACCGATACCAAAAGCCCACCCGCTTCAGCGTCGCGGTGATTCCCTAACGGATCCTTGCCTTGGCTGAGCACCTTCGCCGGTCTATGGCTAAATTCCGTCACAATTGCCCGGTTTTCCCGGGAAACGATCGTTTCTGTGCCATGAACGATCTTAACAATACCCCGGAACGGTCGCCGCAGTGCCGCGATCCTGCCCGAATTGGCGATCACCCCTTGGGCAAACCAGCCGAAACGCTGCCAGGGGATGTAGGATGGACCGACTGACGGAAATGGAAGCCTTCGCCACGGTGGTGGACCAAGGCGGCTTCACCGATGCCGCGCGCAAATTGGGCATGTCGAAATCGGCGGTGTCCAAGCATGTCTCGGCACTAGAGGCGCGGCTTGGAGCGCGGCTGTTGAACCGCACCACGCGGCGGGTGGCCCCGACCGATATCGGGCTGGCCTATTACGACCGCGCACGACGTGTGCTGCATGATGCAGGCGATGCCGATGCCTTGGTGATTGCCATGCAATCGGCCCCGTCTGGCCTGCTGCGGCTCAGCGTTGCCGCCGACTTTGGGGCCAATCTTCTGGCCCCGATCTTGGGCCAGTTCTTGCAAGATTATCCCGACATTACCGTCAACATGGTGATGAACCACCGTTATGTCGAGATGATCTCGGAAGGGTTTGACATGGCAATCCGCGTGGGCGCTTTGGAAGACAGCTCGCTGCGCGCCCGCCATCTGGCCGACACCGCGCGCAAATTGGTCGGCGCACCCGCCTATTTTGCCCGCCACGGTCGCCCGACATCGATCGACGATCTGGACGGCCACCGCCTGTTGCATCAGTCAACCGAGGCGCAGGGCACCGTGTGGAAGATCACCGACCCCGCCGGAGAGGTGCGCCTTGTGCGCTCGGCGGGGTGCTTGACGGTGAACGACGGGCAAAGCCTGCTGAATGCGGCCATCGCCGGCTTGGGGATCGCCTATCTGCCTGCGTTCTTATACGCCGATGCGCTGCGTCAAGGCTTGGTGGAAGAGGCGCTGCCCGGCCTTCCCGCCGAGGTGCAGGGCATCTATGCCGTCTACCCGCAGGGACGGTTTTTGCAGCCCAAGCTGCGGGCTTTTATCGACTTTCTGGCGAAACACTTTGCCAATAAGGGGCCAGAGCACTGGTAAATTGTTGGGGCTTTAGGGGTTCAGCAAGACCTCAACCCTGCGGTTGCGCGCCCGCCCCTCAGGCGTTTCATTGCTGGCGCGGGGGGAAAGATAGCCCGCTCCTTGCGCATCAATCTGGCCTGCCGCAGCCCGGTACCGGCCCAGCAAGGCGGCCCGCACGCTTTGCGCCCGCTGGCGCGACAGGGTGATGTTGGCAGGCAACGCACCCGAGGCATCGGTATGGCCCACCAGCGTGATCCGGCGGTCTGGATGGGCCGCAAGCCACGCCGCCAGTTCAGCGAGCGAGGCATAGTCCCCCCCTTGCAACACCGCCTTGCCCGAGGCGAAGACCAGATCATCCAGCACCACAGCGCCCAGCGTCATAAGACGCCCCGCCAGGTCTTGGGGCACCACGGACGCAGCAGGTTGCGCATCCGTCGTGGCAGGGCTTTGAACCGCAGGGGCAAGCGTCACCCCGCCACCCGGCTGAGAGCTGACAGTGCTGACCTGCACAAAGCCCTGATCCGCCGATCGGCTGACCAAAAGGGCCAAGACCTCGACCCCTTTGGCCCCCTGCCTTTCGGCCAGAACATAGCGAAAATCACCCAGATCGACATGCATTTGCGGTTCGGGCAGCACATCCATGCCATAACGAAAGTCAAAGCCGCCGCAGGCCTGCGCCTCGCATTCAAAAAGGGTGGTGAAGCCCGCAGCGTTAAGTTGGTCGAGCAGGGGGGTGATCAGTTGCAAGGTGGTCAGGCGCTGCTTATCCATCCGGTAGGCCCGCTGGGTCACCGCCCCCGCCACATCTTGCAGCGGCAGCGACCCATCGGCAAAGGGCCCGACGGGCAGGCGCAAGGTCGCGGGGTATTGCGACCAACCGCCGATTTCCGTGGCCGGGGCTGGCATGTCCAAAAGGGGGGCTGCCTTGGCGGGCAAGGCCAAGATCAGGCCACAGGCCAAGGCATAGGATACGGCTTTGATCAAGGCGATGACACAGGCCCGGTTAGACTTTAAGACGGTAATGATACTCTCCCACAGGCTGCATCCCAAGGGAAGCATAGAGCGCACGCGCCCCTGTATTGGCCTTTGTGACGGCCAAAGCCAGCCGATCCGCGCCTTGCTCTGCCCCCCAAAGGGCGGCGGCGGCCAGAAGTTGGCGGCCAGCGCCTTTGCAGCGCTGGCTTTCGCGCACCTCGACCGAGTGGACCATGGCGGTGGTGCCGTGCAGCGCCACAAAGGCAGCACCTGAGGGCCTGTCGGCCGTGCGGCCCAGCACGACCGTTTTGGGGCCTGATACTCGGTCCATCACGGCCAAGCGCCCACCGAAAATGCCGCCGTCAGCCCAGATTTCTTTGGCGATCTGCAAGGGGGGCCAGTGGGGAAAGCTGGTCATCCTCAGCGGCGGGGCAAAGGATGCGACAGGGGCCGTATAGGCCACCACAGGTTCGATCTTGGCATAGAATTGCGCGTCTAGCGCCGCATCAAGGGCGCGGTCCAAAGGCCAGATCACGAA
Organism: Pseudomonadota bacterium; assembly: GCA_037134595.1. Classification (GTDB taxonomy): domain Bacteria; phylum Pseudomonadota; class Alphaproteobacteria; order Rhodobacterales; family Rhodobacteraceae; genus Stagnihabitans. Next base: position 2,157 of record JBAXLX010000099.1, on the reverse strand, counting down.
CAGCTTGTCTTGTCCCAAGCCCGCCTGTGCCGCCTCGGCCACTGCGATGTCATCGGGGTGCCAGTCGCCTACCGCTGACGCCGCACTGACCCTTTTGCCGCCGCCCGCCCCTTGGCGCACCGCCCAAGGGCCTGCGCGGTGGATGGCAAGGGCGGGCCAAGTGGCCTCCATCGCTGCGGCAAAGGGGGCCATTGGGTCGGGGGGTGTCATGCCAGATGCGCCTCTAGCGCGGCAAGGGCGGCATCCAGACGGGCGGCATCGGTGCCGCGGATCACCAGATTGGTGCCAAAGGCCCCGTTGGTGTTGAAGGGATAAGACCCCATCGACAGGTCGGGATACAGGGCGGCGAAGGCGGCAAAGGCGGTGGCAATCTCGCCCTCGCCGCGCAGCATGCGCAGGCTGCGCGACAAAAGGGGTTTGCCATGGGCGATGCCTGACAAAACGCCGGCCAACATCGCCTCGAAGATGCGGGGCACGCCGGCCATGACGTGAACATTGCCCAAGCTGAACCCCGGCGCGATGGAGACGGGGTTTTCGATCAACACCGCGCCGTCGGGAATGCGCGCCATACGCTGGCGTGCCTCGTTAAAGGGCACGCCCTGCCGTTCGTAATGTGCCCCAAGCAGCGCCATGGCATCGGCACGCTGGGTGATGGGCACGCCAAAGGCAGCGGCGATGGCCTCGGCGGTGATGTCGTCATGGGTCGGCCCGATCCCGCCCGAGGTGAAGACGTGGTCATAGGCCCCGCGCAGCGCGTTCACACCCGCCACAATGGCGGCGTGATCATCGGCGACCACCCGCGCCTCGGTCAGAGACAGGCCGTGGTCGGTCAGCGCTGTGGCCAGATGGTGCATATTGCTGTCACGGGTGCGGCCCGAGAGGATTTCATCCCCGATCACCAGCATGGCGGCGGTTTGGTTGGGCATTTGACACTCCTATCAGCCTTTTGCACTGGTATAGGGGGCTTGCGCCCTCTGGCAAAGGGCGGCCGTTTCTTTTATTTGTCGCCAAAAGCAAAAGGGTTTGCCACGTGGACGATATCAGAGGCCGGGTCACCAAGGATGGCATTCGCATCTATGAGGATGCCGATTTTGCCGGCATGCGCGAAGCGGGGCGGATTGCGGCGGTGATCTTGGACGATGTCGGGGCCTTGGTGCAACCGGGGGTCATGACAGCCGAGTTGGACGATTTCATCCGCACCGAAGTGGTGCGCCACGGGGCGACATCTGCCACGATCGGGTATAAGGGGTATCAACACGCCTCGTGCATCTCGGTCAACCATGTGGTGTGCCACGGGATTCCGGGGGCGAAAAAGCTGGTTGAGGGCGATATTTTGAACATCGACGTGACGGTCATTGTCGAGGGGTGGTTTGGCGACACCAGCCGGATGTACGGCGCAGGGCCGATCAACCGCAAAGCCGAACGCCTGATCGAAGTGACCCACGAAGGGCTGATGCGCGGGATTGAGGCGGTTAAGCCGGGCAATACCTTTGGCGATATCGGCCATGCGATCCAATCCTTAGTCGAGGCGAACCGCATGTCGGTGGTGCGCGACTTTTGCGGCCATGGCTTGGGGCGCGTGTTCCACGCCCCGCCCAACGTGCTGCATTATGGCCGCCCGGGGACTGCGGCTGTGCTGGAAGAGGGGATGTTCTTTACCATCGAGCCGATGGTGAACCTTGGCCGACCGGAAACCAAGGTGCTGGCCGATGAATGGACAGCCGTCACCCGCGACAAAAGCCTGTCGGCGCAGTTTGAACACTCGGTCGGGGTGACGGCCACGGGATGCGAGATTTTTACCCTGTCGCCCAAGGGCAAGTTCTTCAAACCCTAACGCCTGTGGCCCCGGGGCGCTGCCCCGGACCCCGGGATATTTTCGCAAGTATGAAAGGGCTAAGCGGCGCCGCGCGAGGGGCGCGGTGTGCCCAAGCGCGGGTGCAATTTGCCTGCGATAAGGTAAGCCGCCCCCATCAGCGCGCCGCTGGCTGTGAAGATCATCGCCGTAGGGGCCACGGCCAGAACGGCCCAAGCCATGCCGGGGGTGACCACAGAAGACACGTCGCGAAAACTGGAATAGATGGCCGACATCTCGGTGCGTTCCGAAGGTTTGACCGACATCAGGAACGGCAAGCCGCCGATCACATCCAGCGTGACCAG
>JBAXLX010000098.1:0-10441 GCA_037134595.1 Pseudomonadota bacterium | reverse complement strand
AGCGGCGTCACCGTCAGACGCGGGGCGTGGGGGGCGAGGGTCGAGCCCTCGGGGCGGCCAATCGCCCAGCCCGGCACAGGGGCGGGCGCGGGTGCCTGGGCAAGGGCGGGGCCTGCGCCCCAGTCTTCAAAACAGGGCATATGCGCCCCCGCATAGCGCGGCCAGTCGCGGTGAAAGAACATATGGCCCAAATGCCCCGCCATACCGCGCCGCCCGCGCAGGGGGCGGCCATCGGCGATGATGCCGCCGCCGATGCCGGTGGAGAGGGTGATATAGACAAAGTCGCCATAGCTGCGCCCTGCCCCATAGCACAGCTCGGCCACAGCGCCGGCTATGCCGTCATTTTCGACCTGCACGGGCAGGGACAGCTTTTGGCTGAGCGCGTCGCGCAGAGGGAAATCTTCAAACCCCTTGAGGGTTTGCACACCAAAAACCCGCCCCGTGATGGTATCCAGCGGGCCTGGGGCGCAGATCGCGGCCCCTTTGACTTGGGTGCCTGACAGCACCTGCGCGCAAAGCTCGGCGATTTGGTCCATCACCACCGTTGGCCCCGCCATAGCGCGGGTGGCTGTGGCCTGTTGGGTGACAATCTGGCCCAAGGCATCAACCAGACCCACCCTGATCTGGGTGCCGCCAAGATCAATCGCCAGCGCCAGATCGGACATTACAGCGCCGCCAGCCAAGCCATCCGCGCGCCCAGATCGGCTGCGTTGAAGGCGAGCGAGCCTAAAACCACCGTCTGCGCCCCCTCGGCCCGCATGCGCGGCACGGTGTGTTCGCGAATGCCACCGTCTGCCGCCAAGATCACCTGCGGGGCTTTGGCGTCTAGCAAAGCACGCGCCTCGGCCAGACGCAGGTAGGTTGTCTCGTCAGGTTGCACGCCTTTGATGCCGATGGGGGTAGAGACGAGGGTCAGCATCGCCACATGCTCCAGCCAAGCTTCGGCCTGTGCCACGGGGGTTTCCAGTTGCAGCACCAGCCCCGCTTTCACGCCCAAGTCGGCGATGCGCGCAAAGGCTTGGCGCAAGATCGCCGGATCGGTTTCGGCGTGGATCGAGATCAGATCGGCCCCCGCTTCGGCGAACTGCTCGATCTGCGAGAGCAGCACCGCGCCTGTGACCATCAAATGCACATGCATCGGCTTGGCCGTGGCCTTGCGCAGGACGGCGATCTGGTCGGGGAAGAACAGCAGGGCGGCGGTGAAATGCCCGTCAGACACGTCGATATGCAGCATATCGACGTGGGGTTCCACCCGCGCCAGATCGGCGCGCAGGGCGGCCAAATCGGCACTCCACAGCGAAAACTCGGCGATCAGGCGGGATTTGGGCAGGCTTTCCAGCCAATGTGCGTCAGGTTTTGCCATGGGTCGTGCCTTTGGGGACGGTTACAGGTGCGCCGCGACCAAAGCTTCCAGCTTCAGCGCGTCGATGTGGAAGTTGCGAATGCCTTCTGCCAGCTTTTCGGTGGCCATGGCGTCTTCGTTATGCGCCCAGCGGAAATCGGCCTCCGACGTGGGGGCGGCGGTGCTGGTTGCGGCCGCTGCGGTCAGTTTGCGGGCCAGCGGGCCTTGGTCGGCGGCGAGTTTGGCGATCAGCTCGGGCGAGATCGTCAGGCGGTCACAGCCTGCCAAGGCTTCAATCTGGCCGGGGTTGCGGAAGGATGCGCCCATCACAACGGTCGGGATGCCATTGGATTTGTAATGGTCATAGATGCGGCGGACAGACAGAACGCCGGGGTCTTCCTCGGCCGTATAGGTCTGGCCTGTGGCTTTGGAATACCAGTCGGTGATGCGCCCCACGAAGGGCGAGATCAGAAAGACACCTGCATCTGCGCAGGCCTTGGCTTGGGCCATGGAAAACAGCAGCGTTAAGTTGCACTGAATCCCCTCGCGCTCTAGCGCGCGGGCGGCTTGGATGCCTTCCCATGTGGCGGCGAGTTTGATCAGGATGCGCTCGCGCCCGACACCCAGCTTGGCATAGGCCTCGATCAAGGCGCGGGCCTTGGCGATCGAGGCGTCTTTGTCAAACGACAGCCGCGCATCGACTTCGGTTGACACACGGCCCGGCACGATGGCGGCGAGTTCTGCGCCCAAGCCCACGGTCAGGTCTTGCACAATCGCCGCCACGGCATTGCTTTGGCCTTTCAGCCGCGCGATGGTTTGGGTGAATGTGTCCTGCATGGCGGGGCCTTGCATGGCTTTGAGCACCAGCGAGGGGTTGGTGGTGCAGTCTTGCGGGGCCAAGCGGCGCACCGCGTCGATATCGCCTGTGTCGGCCACAACAACGGTCATGGCGTTGAGTTGGTCAAGTTTGCTGGTCATAGATCGGTCCTTTGGCGAGGGTCGCAGGATGCGGGGATATGTCTGTTTGGCACGGCGCGCGGTCTGGGGAAAGGGGCGACGGCGGGGCAGGCTTGCGGCTTTTGTCGCCCAAGTCGGGCAGGGCAAACATGCCTGCGCGCAGGCGGGCGGCGGCACCGATGGCGGCCCCCTCGTTACCGTAGCGCGCCAGGTGCAGGCTGGGGGTGGCGTGGCCTTGCAGCATAAGGGTTGCAAGGTGCTCTTTCAGGGTGCCCGCCACATGCGGATAAAGCGCTGACAAAGGCCCGCCCAGCACGATCCGGTCGGGATCAAGCAGATGGGCGGCGTTGGCAAGGCCTATGGCCAAAGCCTCGGCCCATAGGTCAAGGGCGGCTTGGGTCTTGGGGGTGTCGAGCGAGGCAAGAAGCGATGCCACCCCTTGCGCCACCGACAGACCCGCACCCATCGCATCGGGGAACCCTGCCGCGCCCGCCATCGCCTCTAGCGGCCCTGCCCTGCCCCGCACCGAGACGACCATATGCCCCAATTCCCCCGCAAAGCCATGCGCGCCGCTGATCATGCGGCCCGCGTCCAGATGGGCGGAACCGACACCTTCGGCCAAAAGCACCATCAGCAGGCTTTGGGGTTCAGACTCGGCGGCCAGTTCGGCGCTGGCAAAGGCGAAGGCATCGTTGCAGACGTCGATCTGCCAATGGGCGGGGGCGATGCGCTGCAATTCCGCCTGCAGCGCAAAGTTGCGCCAGCCTAACAGTGGCGCGTTGACCACTTGGCCCTGCCGCCCGACCAAGCCCGGAACCGCCACGCCAAGGCCGATCAGGCGGGCTTGGTCGGTCTGGGCCGCCAAACCTTGGGCCACAGCCATCAGGCGGGGCAGCATGGCCTGCGGGTCTTGGAAGGCCGCGCCCGTAGGGTCAACCCTGCGGGCCACTACTTGCATGTTGAGGTCGAGCAGCACGCCGGAAATGGCGCGGGTGTCCATCTCGACCCCGATAAACAACGCGCCTTGCGGGTTCAGGCGCAGCGCCACGCCGGGGCGGCCAAGGCGGGTGGGCGTGGGGCTGGGCGTTTCCAGCACAAGGCCAGCGGCGGTCAGTTCGGCCACGGCATAGCCAATGGTGGCGCGGGTCACGCCCAAAGCCCGCGCCATATCGGCGCGGCTTAAGGTCTGACTCCCTTGCAACAGGCGCAGGCAATGGCGCGCGTGCATCCGGCGCAGAAGGCGGGTGGTGGTCACGCCAAAGCGCCTAGAAATTGCGCAAGCGCGGCGCGAAAGGCTGAGACATGGGCGGGCTTGTCTTGGCCCTTGGCGGGCAGGTCGGTGAGGATCGCGTGGGGGATCAACTTGGCCAGCTCAGCGCCGTAAGCGGCAGGGTGGACATAGTCTTGCCCCGTGGTCAGCACCAGCGTGGGCAGGGTGAGCGCGCCGATTTGCGCCAGCGTCACCCCCGGCCCATCCTGCGGGATGCTTTGCAACAGGGCGACCGTGGTGTCAGGCTGCGGACGGGTGAAGAAACTGACCAACGAGGCGGCGTTGTCGGGCGAGGCAAGGCTGAGGTCGCGGTAGGTTTGCCCCGATTGAAACAAGGCCCGCCCAATCTCGCCATGGCGGGCCAGAAGGCGGGCGACCTCGGCATAAGATTGCATCGTTGCGGGGGCGGGTTGATCGACCCAAGCGGGGCGGGCGAGGATCAGCGCCTGCACGCGGGCGGGATGCAGGACGGCCAGTCGCAGGGCTATGGCTGCGCCCAAGGAAATGCCACCTATGGGCAGCGATTGCAGGCCCAGATGGTCCATCAACGCCAGCGCATCGGTGGCAAACTGCGCGATAGAGAGGCGCGCGGGGTCGCCAAGGTCTGAACCGTCATGCCCTCGGCAGAGCAAGGTGATGCGGGTGAAGCCTTCGGGGAAAACCTCGGCGGGTTGGGATGCGGTGGCCCCTAGGCCGTGTTGCCAAAGGACGGCGGGGCCTTGGCCTGCGACTTCGTAGGCAAGGCGGCAGCCGTCAGGGGTTTGAAATGTGGCCCTCATATCCGGCACAGATCCTGCAGCACACGGGCGGCGCGGGGGGCTTGCGCCATGTCGAACCCGTGGCCGATCAGCGGGCCGTCATAGCCCGCTTGGTGCAGGCCCCTCACAAAGGCAGGCAGGTTGATGATGCCGTCACCGGGGGCTGTCACGCGGCCAAAGGCGTCGTGGTCTTTGGCATGGGCGAGCAGCAGGTTACCGCCCAACAGGTCGAGGGCGTGATCCAGGATCGCTTGCTGGTTCGCAGCCTGTTGCGGCGCCATCAGGTTGGCGGCATCCAGCACAATGCCCAGATGCGGGGCTTGCAGTTGGTCCAATATCCGGCGGGCGGCTGCGGCATCGCAGATGACATTGGCAGGTTCAGGTTCTATCCCCAAGCGCAGACCGTAGGGGGCGGCGCGGTCCAGCGCGTGCGACAGTTCTTCCGCCATATCGGCCCAAGCGGCGGCAGAGGTGTTTTGCCCATGATGCGCCCACATATTGCCCGCATCGCGCGATCCGGTGCACAGCGTGACAATCGGCGCACCCAAGCTTTGGGCCGCTTGCAGCACCCATTCAAACCGGCCCCGCATATTGGCGCGGTAGGCCGGATCGGGATGGGCCATGTTCCATGTGCCCGACAAGGCGCTGATGACAACGCCCACTGCGGCGGCCTGTTGGCGCACAGCTTCAAGCCCCTCAGCCGCCGTTTCGGGCACAGGCGGCAGGCCGAGGTTTGACAGGTTAAACTGCACCGCGCCAAAGCCATCGGCTTTGACAGCGGCAAAGGTCGCCTCTGCCGTGGTCAGAGGATAGGTGCGCGAGAATATGGCGGGGGTCATACCGGCCCCGTCGCATCGGCCAGCTTCACCGGCTGCCCCGTTTCGGCCGATCGCATCACCGCCACCATAGCCCGCACCGATTCCAGCCCGTCGATGATCGACGCCCCTGTCATAGGCGCGCCTTTCAAGATCACATCGCCAAAGCCTTCCAACTGGCGGCGGTAAAAATGCCCGTCCGCCCCCAGCACACGGTAGGTCGAGGCGTCCGCCTCGCGGAAGATATCCACCTCGGCGGCGCGGTAATACCATGGGTTAAGGATATTGGCCTTGATCGACCCGTTCTGCCCGTAAATCTGGAACCCCTCGTGCCAATCCATCCGCACGGCCAAGGTCAGGTCCAAATGGCCCAAGGCGCGGTTTTCAAACTCGACATCAATAAACCACGACATGGCCCCGTATTTCTCGCGGTGGCGGGCGTGGACTTCGACAATCGGGCCGCACAGGTAGCGGGCAAGGTCTAGCAGGTGGCAACCATGGGCGAGCATGTTATAGCGGCGCAGGTTGGCCTTGGGGTTTTCAGACGGCTTGATCGCCCGCGTGCCGGTGCGCGGCACGGGCTGGATGGCATCGGTGTTGGTGTACCGCGCGGTGGAATCGCAATACCACGCTTTGAGCGCCAAAATCTCGCCCATCTCGTCGGTCAGAAAATCTTTGGCCGACTGGATGCCCGGATCAAACCGCAGCATATGGCCGACTTGTAAGACCTTGCCCGAAGCCTCGACGACCTTTTGCAGGTCTTGCACGTCTTCCACCGACACTCCGATAGGCTTTTCGCAAAACACATGCTTGCCCGCCTGCAAAGCGCGAATGGCGGCGGGGACGTGGAAGGCGTCAGAGGTGGCGATGATGACAGCCTCGACCGCCTCGTCTGCCAGCATGGCATCGTAGTCCAGATAGATGGCGGAGGCGTCATAAAAGGAACCAAAGCGGTTGGCCAAACCCTCATCCGCATCGCACACGGCGCGCAATTCGGTGTTGCGGGCCTTTTGCACCGATTCCAGATGGCCAAATTGCGAGATGGGGCCGCAGCCCAAAATCCCCACCCCTAACAGGCGCTGTTCTTTCTTGATGGCCATGACATCCTCCGCTGATCGAGTTTGTTTACGAAGAATACGAAATTGCGTCAAGGCTTTTGACCCTCCGCTTTGGCCCTTGAAGACCCCCCGCTTGGGCCGCATGATTTACCTCCCAAACAAAAGCTTCCAAATGACCCTGACCTGTTTCACCTCTTACGACATCCGTGGCCGTCTGGGCGTTGACCTTGACGCAGACATCGCCTTTCGCATCGGACGCGGCTTTGCGCGGGCCTTGGGGGCCAAGGTGGTGGTGGTCGGGCGCGATTGCAGGGCATCTTCGACGGAACTGGCGCAGACGGTGATACAGGCGCTGCTGGCCGAAGGCGTGAAGGTGCTGGATCTGGGCCTGTCGGGCACCGAAGAGATGTACCACGCCACATCGCATTTCGGCGCGGATGGCGGGATTGAGATCACAGCCTCGCACAATCCGATTGATTACAACGGCATGAAGATGGTGCGCAAAGGGTCGGCCCCGCTGGATGGGGCCACGGGGCTGTCTGCGATCCGCGCCTTGGCCGAGGCGAATGCGTTTGGCCCTGCGAAGACAGGCGGGGAAAGAGTGGATGTGGCCGAGGCGGCGCGCGCGGCCTATGTGCAAACCGTGCTGTCCTTTGTCGATGTTTCAGCACTGCGCCCGCTGACCGTGCTGGTCAACGCAGGCAACGGCACGGCGGGCCCAACGTTTGACGCGCTGGCCGAAGGGCTGGCCAAACGCGGCGCGCCCTTGCGCTTTGTGCGGATGCACCACGACCCCGATGGCAGCTTTCCCAACGGCATCCCCAACCCCCTGCTGATGGAAAACCGTCCCGTGACGGCGCAGGCCGTGCTGGCGAACGGGGCCGATCTGGGTGTGGCATGGGACGGCGACTTTGACCGCTGTTTCTTTTTTGACCACGCAGGCGCTTTTGTCGATGGCGAGTATATCGTGGGCCTGTTGGCGGCGGTCTTTCTGGCCAAGGAAGCGGGGGCGCGGATTGTGCATGACCCGCGCGTGGTGTGGAACACCCAAGACATTGTGGCGGCCCAAGGCGGCGTTGCGGTGCAATCGCGCACGGGTCATGCTTTTGTCAAACAGGTGATGCGCGACACCGGCGCAGTCTATGGCGGCGAGATGTCGGCCCACCACTATTTCCGCGACTTTGCCTATTGCGATTCCGGAATGATCCCGTTCTTGCTGATCTGCGAACTGGTCAGCCGCCAAGGCGCTTTGGCAGGCCTTGTGGCCGGTCGCAAAGCGGCGTTTCCGTCATCCGGAGAGATCAACTTTCGCCTCAAAACCCCCGCAAGTGCCATGGCGCGGGTGCGCGAGATGTTTGAAAACTTGGCCGAAACAGTCGATGAAACCGACGGGCTGAGCCTGTCTTTTGGCGATTGGCGCATGAACCTGCGCGCGTCCAATACCGAACCCTTGGTGCGGCTGAACCTCGAATCGCGCGGCGATGCGGCCTTGCTGCCGCAAAAGCTGGCGCTGATTTCGAAGGTTTTGCTCGAAGAGTAACCCCCCAAAGCCCTTGACGCGGGGAGTGCCTGTCGTGCCCAAAGGGCTGGCGTTTGGCACGGCCTATTTGCACGCGTCAGGGTGCGACCCAATGGGGAATTGATCCAAAGCGATGGCGGAGGACGGCCAGCAAGTATCGCCCACGATGCGAATCGGTCCGCTTGTTTCTTGGTAACCCGCCCTTTCTTTCAGCACCACCACCACGCCCAAGCCCTAAATTCTTACGAAAACTAGCTCTGTTGCCCAAAATATGGGCAAATTGATCCGCAGCAGCGGAATGTCTTGACACACAGGTTTAGACTGCGAAGCTAAGTGAACCAATCCAGAAATGGTTCGCCGCATGACCGCCACTCTGCCCAAGCCCCGCGTCAAAGACAGTGCCACCGTGGTGCGCGCGCGGCTGCAGGCTGTGATCGAGACCGGCGGCCTGCCCGCCGATGGCCGCCTGCCCACCGAACGGGATCTGAGCGAAAGTCTGGGCGTCGGGCGGCGGGCGGTGCGCAGCGCCTTGGATGCGCTTTTGGCCGAGGGGCTGATCTGGCGGCACCAAGGCAAGGGCACCTTTGCCGGACAACCGCCCGATAAGACGCAGGTTTTGGCGGCTGAAATCGTGGGCGAGACGAATTTTTCCGACGTGATGGAAGCGCGCCTGTGCATCGAGCCGACTTTGGCCGCTATGGCGGCCAAACACGCCCTGCCCGCCGATATCGACCGCATGCGCGCTTTGGCCCGCCGCACGCTGGAGGCGGAGGACATGGATTCGATTGAACTGTGGGACGGCGCCTTGCACCGCCTGATTGCCCGCACGGCCCGTAACAAGCCGCTTTTGACGGCCTTTTCGATGATCGACGAAATTCGTGGCAATGAAAAATGGCGGTCGTTTCGATCAAAAAAGCGCTCTTTGGAAACGCTTAAAGTCAGCGACACCGAACACCACGCCATCATCGACCAGATCGAGGCGGGCAACCCCCTCGCCGCCGAAGCCGCGATGCGGTGCCATTTGACCACCCTTGCCACCAACTTAAGCCGCATCCTTACCCCTTGACCTTGTGGAGCCTGACGTGACCCAAACGGCCATCACCCTAGAGACCATCGCCGCAGCCGAGCGTCTGATGGGGGTCAGCTATAGCTTGGCGGAGCGTCAGCAAATGCTGGACAATCTTGAAGGGCAAATCCTGTCCTCGGTCCAGCGGCGGGCGGTGCCTTTGGCCAACAGCGTGCCCATGGCCCTGCGGTTTGATCCGCGCTTGCCGGGCTTTGCGATGCCGCATGGGGCGGATGGCTTGCACCTGTCGCTGGTGACGGCCCCCTTGCCCGCCACAGACGAGGATATCGCCTTTGCCCCCGTCACCCACCTGCAGGCTTGGATCAAAAGCGCAGCCCTCAGCAGCCGCCGTTTGACCCAGATTTACCTTGACCGGATCAAGACCCTTGGCCCGCGTCTAGAATGTTTCGCCGCCGTGGCCCCGGACCTTGCCTTGGCCGAGGCCGAGGCCGCCGATGCCCTGACGCGGGCGGGGGTCAATCTGGGGCCGCTGCACGGCATTCCTTATGGCGTCAAAGACCTGTTTGACACCAAGGGCATTGTCACGGGCTGGGGGGCGGAACCCTTCCAGCACCGTGTGCCCGAAGCCGACGCCGCCATTGTGACGCGGCTGCGCGCGGCGGGGGCAGTGCTGTTGGGCAAAACCACCGTCGGGGCTTTGGCCTATAACGACATCTGGTATGGTGGGGTCACGCGCAATCCGTGGAACCTGACCGAAGGCTCCAGCGGGTCAAGTGCTGGGTCGGCCAGTGCCACGGCGGCGGCGCTGTGCGCCTTTGCCATCGGGACAGAAACGCTTGGCTCGATCACCTCGCCCAGCCAGCGCTGCGGCACCACGGGGCTGCGGCCGACCTTTGGCCGCGTCAGTCGGGCGGGGTGCATGGCGCTGTGCAATTCGTTGGACAAGGTCGGGCCGATTTGCCGATCCGTCGAAGACACAGCGATTGTGCTGGCGGCGCTGAACGGGGCCGATATCAACGACCGCTCGACCATCGCCGCACCCTTCCGCTTTGATGCGGCGGCAAGCGTTCAGGGTTTGACCGTGGGCTATCTGCCCGAAGCCTTTGGCGAGGGGGCCACGGCGGTGGACCACGCCGCTTTGGCCGCCCTGCGCGGTTTGGGTGTCAAGGTGGTCGAGGCGCGGTTGCGCGATCTGCCCTACGGTGCGCTGATGAACATCCTGTTCGCCGAAGCTGCCGCCAGTTTCGAAGACCTGACCCTGTCCAACCAAGACGACACGCTGACATGGCAAGATGCCGCCGCTTGGCCCAACGCCATGCGCAAGGCGCGCTTCTTGTCGGCGGTCGATCACGTGCAACTGGACCGTCTGCGCTATCTGGCAATGCAGGCGCTCGACGAGATGTTTACCCAAGTCGATGTGCTGATCGGCCCTTTCATGACCGGCCCGATGCTGATCGCGTCGAATTTCACCGGCCACCCCTGCCTGCATCTGCGCGCCGGCTTTGAAGACCTGGGCACGCGCAGCCCCGCCTCCCTGGCGTCAGGCGCGCTGACCACCGGCGAGGCGGATACTGCCGGTCAAGTTTACACCGTTCCCCAAGGCATCTCGCTGTGGGGGCGGTTATTTGACGAAGGGCCGATCTTGACCCTTGGACTGGCGCTAGAGCGGGCTTTGGCGGTGGCTGACCGTCGCCC
>JBAXLX010000097.1:0-10441 GCA_037134595.1 Pseudomonadota bacterium | reverse complement strand
CATTGGTTTTATTATGAAAAGAAACATAGCCCTGGTGGCGGGTGGATATTCGGGGTCGTAGCGATAGCCGTCTTCCTTGTGGCCAAGGCGGATTTCGATGCTGTCTTCGTGGCCCTTGGTGGCGATCAGGCCCGCTTTGGCCCCCTTGTGCTGGATCAGTGCATTCAGGCCAACGGTCGTGCCGTTGATGCAAAGATCAGCGTTCGAGACGATTTCGGTGGCCGAAATGCCCGTCTCTTCCTCGATCAGTTTCAACCCGTTGCGGATGGCAAGGGTGGGGTCTTGCGGCGTGGACAGCGCCTTGAAGATGCGCACATCGCCCTTGCGGTCAGCAAGGATAAAGTCGGTGAAGGTGCCGCCGGCGTCGATGCCCAGACGATATTGGTTTTGCATGGCTATGTCCTTGATCAGGCGGCGGTGGCGCGCAGGGCGGCGGTGGCGGAATGGTCAACCTCTAGGGCGGCGAAATTGGCGAAGACCACGCCGTAATCCAGACGGGCCCCCTTTTCGCTGACAAGCCCGTTGCGCACATCGTCGACCACACGGGCGATGTCGCGCTGAAAGGCCAGCCCGAAGCCGCCGCCGCCGGGGTTGCGGTTGGCGGCGCGTTCGCCGGGGTGGATGGTTTCGATGACGTTGTTGGTGATGACTTCGGTCTTACCGTTGCGGGTTAGCTCCAGCGAGCCGACCTTGGGGGCCACCATGGCCGATTTTGCCCCTGCCGCCCCCATGGCGGGAATGCGGCGGCCTTCGCCAAAGGTGATCAGGGTCATGGGGGTGTCAAGCGGTTCAACCTCCCAACAGGTGCCCGATCCGCCACGGTTGCGACCCGCACCACCCGAATCTTCCATCAGCGAATAGCGGTGGATGATGATGGGGTAAGAATGTTCCAACATCTCGATATCGCCCGAGGTCAGCGCGCCAAAGCAGCACTCTGGCCCGCAGGCGTGCCAGCCGTCTTGGTTGGCCGTAGCCCCCGCGCCCGAGATGATCGAGGCCAGAACCATCGTCACATATTCCTCGTCATGGCGCTTGTCCCAGCCTGCGATATTGCAGCCATTGGCATGGCCCCAGCTTGCCGACACCTTGTCAGGGGCGGCCTGTTCAAAGGCCAAGCGCACGGCATCGGTCAGGGTTTCCATCGGCGTGGTGGTGCAGTTCATATGCGGGGCGGGGGACTTGGCGTTGCACAAGGTGCCTTTGGGGCCCATGTCGGTCGACACGCAGCGATACAGCCCCTCGTTATAGGGTGGCGGCAGTTGGGCGAACATCATCAGGCCAAGATAGACGCCAGAGTGGCTGTTGCCTTCGTAACTGTTGATGAAATAGGGAATTTGCGGGGGCGATTGAATGGCGATGTGGCAACTGTCACCCGTGATCGTGACGGTGGCGGTGATGTCAAAATCGCCAAAGCCGTGGCCTGCGTCTTCCAGAACGGCGGTGCCGGTATAGGTGCCATCGGGCACTTTGGCGATCAGGCTGCGCATATGCGCTTCGGCCATGTTGAGCAGTTCTGCGATGCAGGTTTGCACGGTGTCTTTGCCGTACTTGTCCATCAGCGCAATCAAGGCCCGCGCGCCAACCTTGCAGGCCCCGATCAGCGCGTTGAAATCGCCTTGCTGGTCGCGGCGCGCGCGCATGTTCGACAAAAGCAGGTTGATCACGTCATTGCGCGGCTTGCCCCTGTCCCACAGCTTCAGCGGCGGGATGCGCAGGCCTTCGGCGAATATCTCGGTCGCGGCGGGGTTATAGCCTGCGGGCACGGGGCCGCCGATATCGGTCAGGTGGCCTTTGCAGACGGTCCAGAAGACCAGCTCGCCTTGGTAAAAGACGGGGTAATACATGCAAGTGTCGATGATATGCGATCCGCCATATTCCGGATCGTTGTGCAAGATCAGGTCGCCGTCGTGAATGTCGCCCTCGAAATACTTGGCGACCGATTTCATCGCGGGGATCAGTGACCCTAGGTGGATCGGAATATCTTGCCCCTGCAAGATCATCTCGGGCGTGGCGTTGAACAGCGCGGTCGAATAGTCATGCGCCAGATTGAACACCGACGAGCGGGCGGTTTGTTCCAGCGTCAGCGTCATTTCGCGCTGCGTGGTTTCCAGCACGCCGCGCACGACAGACAGGGTAATCGGATCAACCTTGGAATGGGACATCACACGCTCTTTCTACCAAAGGGTCAGGCTTGCAGCGGGGCAGACTGTGCCCGTTCAAAGCGCAGCCTGACCGATTCCGCCGCAGGCGTCTTGCGCCACAGCGAGCAAGCTTTTGTCAGCCCGTGCACTTGGGCGCGAATCCCCTTGCAAAGGGTTGGGCTTTGCCCAAGCATATTCCATTATCTTGGCCCAAGGGGGGTGCCTTGACACTGATGCGCCACAGCACATCCAACCTGCCACCCGCCGCGCGGGCGGGGCATTGGAATGGCGTGATTGCGGATGTGTATTTTCCGCTGCACCTGACCTTTGGCGATGCGGCGCGCTTTGACGGGCAGTTGGAACATCAAACCTTGGGCGATCTGTCGCTGTCGCGGTTGCAAACCGAACCCGTGCAATATGAACGCCATCCCCGCCACATCGCTGGCACCTGCGAAGAGCAATACCTGATCACCATCCCCCGCCGCGCGCCTGTCACCTTTCGCCAGTTGGGCCGCGAGGTGCGCTGCGATCCGGGCGGGTTTATCTTGGAACGCGGCGACGAGCCTTACCGCTTTTCGTATGAAGCGGCGAATGATCTGTGCGTGCTTAAGGTTGCCAAGCCCGTGCTATCCCAAGGCCTGCGCAACCCCGACCGCCACTGTGCGCAGGTTTTCAACGGACGGGGTGGCTTGGGCGGATTGTTCACCACCATGGCCCAACAGGTCCAAGCGGCGGCCCCCGCCGATGGGGCGGCGGGCGATGTGTTGGGGCGGCAGTTGATCGAGCTTTTGGCCTTGGCCATTGACCGCAGCAGCGAGATGGCGGACGGGGCGCAAAGTGCGGTGCGCACGGCCCATCTGAAGCGCGCCGAAGAGGTGATTCGCCGCAACTTGTCAAACCCCGACCTGTCGCCCGATCTGGTGGCCGAGGCCTGCGGTATCTCTAAACGCTACCTGCACGAGATTTTTGCCGACGGCAACGCGACCGTCTCGCAACTGATCCGCGAACAGCGCCTGATTGCGGCGCGCAATTTGCTGGCGATGTCGAACCCCGGCCCGATGTCAGACATCGCCTATCGCTTCGGCTTTTGCGATCAGGCGCAGTTTTCGCGCCTGTTCAAGGCGATGTTCGGCCAAACCCCCAGTGGCTACCGCGCCGGGCTGACGGGGCGTTAAGCCCGCCCCAGCCAAGCGCCCGACTCTAACAGCCGTTCGATATGCGCGCGGATCAGATGCACCACCGCCCGCGTGGCGGGTGCTTGGGCGCGTTGCGGGGCATGCACCAAGATCAACTCGCGGCTGATCACCGGAGCGACAATCTTCTGCGCCACCAACTCGCCGCTTTGCAATTCGGCCTGAACGGCGGTGACGGGCAAGATGGTGCGAATGGTGCCAGTCGCCACAAGGCCGCGAATGGTGGGCAGGGTTTCCAGCTCCATCGCGACCGACAGGGTCACTTGCGCACGCGCACAGGCTTCATCGACCAGAACCCGTAACCCATGCGGTGCACCGGGCAGGGCCAAATCCTCACCCGCCAGATCGCGCAGGGCCACGGTGGCGCCTTGCCCCAAAGGCTGCGCATGGCGAGAGGAGATCAGGTGCATATCCTCAAACAGCAAATGCTCGGCATCGGGAAAGGTGCCTGCACGCACTTTATACAGCACGGCCAGATCGACCCGCCCATTGGCCAGCCATTCGGCGACATAGCCGCTGAACCCTTCCAGCACCCGCATCTGGATGCCCGGATAATCGCTTCTGATCTGCGACAGCAAAGGGGCCAGCAAGATCAACCCGACCGAGGGCGGCACCCCCAGCGTGACCACCCCCTGCAAGGTGGCATGGCTGGCGTTCAGGTCTGCGCGTATCTGCGCCACATCGGCCAAGATGCCCCGCGCACGGGTCAAAAACGTCGCCCCCGCTTCGGTCACCACCACCCCGCGCCCGTTGCGGTAGAACAGCGACACGCCCAGATCAAGTTCCAGATCGCGGATGCGGCGGCTTAGGGCGGATTGGGCGATGGTATGGGCCATGGCCGCTTTGGAAAAGCTGCCCGTCTCTGCGATCGAGATGAAATATTGAAAGTCGCGCAGGTCCATGGCCCCAGCCCCAATGCAAAAGGGCGGGCGGCAGGGTATCCCCACCGCACCGCCCCTGTAATGGGGGGCCTGATTGCCCCCGTGTCAAGCCATAGACAGGCTAGCACGCAGCTTGGCCGTGGCGGGCAGGTCAAGGCCCCATTGGTAGCCGTTGGTCACGGGCTTGACGACCACGCCGTACACATCACGCGCGTGGTCGGGGGTGATGTAGCCATCCAAGAGGTCGTCCAGCACCTTGTTCGGGTCGCGCTTCAGGCTTGGCCCATATCCGCCACCTCCGGGCGACAGATAGGTGATCACATCCCCCGCCTCGGCCCGCAGGCCCGAGATTTTGGCGGGCACGTCGATGGGCGGGGTGTCTTTGGTGTGGTTGTGCATCCGCACAGCCGCCGTGACCCCCTCACCGCCGCCAAAGATGCCCCATGGCACATCCTCGTTGCGGTCGCTTTCGTGGGTCATAAAGCCCGGCACCAAGAAGCGCTGCGATTTGACAACGCCCATGCCGCCGCGAAACTCACCCGCCCCGGGGAACACATCGTCGCGAATTTCGTAGCGGTCGCATATGACGGGCAGGTGCATGCCAAGGTCTTCGAGCGGATTGTTGCGGGTGTTGCGCATCAACTCTTCGATCGTGTCAGGCCCGTCAGATTTCGGGCGACCGCCCATCGACGCCTCGTTCACCTCGATCAGCACCCAGTAATCGCCCGTATCGCGCACGCCAGAGTAGCTGGCAAACGACAGGCAGGCGGCGTTTCCGGCGGTGCATTTGTCAGGCAGAACGGGGGCCAGTGCTTTGATGATCAGGTCAACAATGCGCTGAATTTGGTTGAACCGCGCTTCACAGGCTGCGGGCGCAATCGGGTTGAAGATGCAGCCCAAGGGGGCCGTGACCTTGACAGGGCGGAACGAGCCTTCGTTTTGCGGGATGTACTCGGTGTTGGTATAGGTATCCAACAGCAGCGCGCGAAAGGCGAAGTAGCACGCGACCTTGGTCGAGCCTTCGAAGGGCACGTTATAGGCGGTGGGCACCTGCGGGGATGACCCTGTCATATCCACTTCGACATCGTCGCCCGTCACGCGCACCGTCACCTTGATCGGAAGATGCACGCCCCTTGTGCGGCCATCATCGTCAAGGAAGCCTTCGGCCACATATTCCCCGTCAGGAATCTTGGCGATTTCGCGGCGCAGCATGCGTTCGGAATAATCCATCAACTGCTTGGACGCCTGCTCGACCGTATCGCGGCCATAGGTGTCCATCAGCTCGCCAAACCGCTTGACCCCCAGTTCAGCCGAGGCGATCTGCGCCTCAAGATCGCGCATCACCAGACCCGGCACGCGGGTGTTGCCGCTGATATAGCGCCACAGCGTGTCGTTGCGTTTGCCCGCCTCGACCAGCTTCAAGCCGTTCAGCAGCATGCCTTCGGCAAAGACGTCCGGCACGTCGATGATCAGGCCGGGGGTGGCGGCGCCAATGTCCAGATGGTGGGCGGTGTTGGCCGAAAAGCCCACCAGCTCGCCACAGTAAAAGATCGGCATGACGATGCCGATATCGGGCGAATGGCTGGCCCCGTAATAGGGGTGGTTGTGGATCACCACATCGCCTTCGTGCCAGTCTGACAGAGGAATGCTTTTTTCAATGCCGCGCAGATAGCCCGGGATCGAGCCGATGTGCATCGGCGTGGAATCGCTTTCGCACAGGGTGTTGTAATCAAGATCAAACAGCCCCGCCCCCAGATCCTGACTTTCGCGGATGATCGAGGAATACGACATCCGGTACAGCACATTGCCCATCTGTTCCGCTATGGCATGCAGCGCCCCGCCGATGACTTGCAGCGTGATCGGATCAATTGTCTTGCTCATGGCTTAGGACTCCTTTCCGGTGCGGCTGATCACGATATCGCCCAACCGCATCACGGTGGCGGTGTAGCCCTTGGGGATCACGGTGGTTGAGTTCTTTTGCGTGACAATGGCAGGCCCTGTCACCACATCGTCGGCTTTCAGTTTCGAACGGTCAAAGCGCGGGGTTTCCAGCGTTTGGCCATCGTCAAAGGTGGTCATGCGGGCGTAAAGGGCAGCGTCAGACGGGTTCCGGCGGCCGCCTTTTTCCAGCTCAGGCAAGCGCAGCGTTTCGGCTGAGGCGGTGCCGATCACGCGCAGGGTGACGACCTCGACCGCTTGGTCTTCGAAGGCATGGCCGTATTCGGTGCGGTGCACGGCGTAAAACGCCTTGGCCACGCCTGCGGCAATCTCTGCGGTAAAGGGGCCTTCGGGCACATCGACGCGCAGTTCGAACCCTTGGCCCACATAGCGGCATTCCGCGATGCGCGAGAAGCGCTGGGCGGAAGCGGGAATGGCGTCGCTGTCAAGCTGGGCCTTTGCTTCCGCCTGAAGCTTGTCAAACACGGCCCCAATCTGTGCAAAGCTGCTGGTGTCACCCGCTTGCAGGATCGAAAGCGACGACCGGGTGAATTCGTAGCGCGGTTCGGTGACCAAAAGCCCCATCGCTGCGGTGATCCCGGGATGCAGCGGCGAGATGACGTTCTTGGCCCAGATCGCCTCGCCCAGCGCCACGCCGTGCAGGGGGCCTGCACCGCCAAAGGCCATCAGGCTAAAGCCGCGCGGGTCAATGCCGCGCGCGACCGAGTTGGACGCAATCGCCAGCGCCATGTGGTTGTTGATAATCCGCAAGACGCCCAAAGCGGCGTCTTTCACCGAGAGGCCCAAAGGTTCGGCCAGTTTGGAACGGATCGCAGCCTCGGCCAAGGCGGGGTCAATCTTGAGCCCGCCGCCCAAGAACTGCTCTGGGTCCAAACGGCCCAGCACCACTTGGGCATCGGTGACGGTCGGTTCCACGCCGCCCTTGCCATAGCACGCAGGCCCGGGTTCGGCCCCTGCCGACCTTGGCCCAACGCGAAACGCCCCGCCGCTGTCGACATAGGCGATAGACCCGCCGCCGGCACCAATGGCGTCAATGTCGATCATCGGCACCAGCACGGGCATTTCGGCGACTTCGGTGTCGCGCGGGTTCTTGATCGTCAGGTTGCCATCGCGGATCACCGAAATATCCGCCGAGGTGCCGCCGATGTCGATCGTGATCACCTGCCCCTGATCGCAAGCCTGCCCCGTCCAGCGCCCGCCGATCACCCCACCCGCAGGGCCCGACAGCAACAGGCCGACCGGATTTTTGCTGGCCTGTTCCACGGTGGAAACCCCGCCGTTCGACTGCATCATGCGCACATAGGCATTCACCCCCGCCTCACGCAGGCGGCGTTGCAGATTGTCCAGATACCCCGCGGTGCGCGGCCCGATATAGGCGTTCATCGCCGCGGTCGAGAAGCGTTCATATTCGCGCATCGTGTTCACGACTTCGGACGAGGCGCAGATGAAGGCATCGGGCATCACGCGCTTGACGATCTCTTTGGCCATCAATTCGTGGTCGTTGTTGAGGAATGAGAACAAAAAGCCGATCACCACGGCCTGCAGCCCGCGCTGGGCGAAAAGCTCGGCGGCTTGTTCGACTTCGTCCAGGTTCAAAGGGGTTTCGATGCGGCCTGTCGGCGGCAGGATGCGTTCGCTGACAGCAATGCGGTTGCGCCGCTTGATCAGCGGGGCGCTTTGCCATGGCACATCGAACTGCAGCGAAAAGTTATGCGGGCGCTTGTGGCGGGCCATGTGCAAAATGTCGCGAAAGCCCTTGGTGGTGATCATGCCCACATCGGCCCCGTCGCGTTCGATCACGATGTTGGTGGCAACGGTCGTGCCGTGAAACAGTGCGTCGACTTGGCCGGGGTGAATGCCCGCAATGGCGCACAATTCCACCACGCCCTGCACCACGCCAATCGATTGATCCTGCGGCGTGCTAGAGACTTTGTGCACAAACACCTCTTGTCGGCCATCCGCCCCCACCGCCTCTAGCACGAGGTCGGTGAAGGTGCCGCCGACGTCAACGCCTAACCTGATCATCTTGCATCTCCCTTTGGGTGAAGGCGCGGCCTTATGGCTTGCCTTTTGTTTATGTTCGTCAAGCCCAGACCGCCTGCGCCTCCATGCACAGGCGGCCATCGGCGGCGGCGGTCCAAAGGCGTAGCCCTTCGGGGGTTTCATCGGCGTTGACGGTGAAGGCAGCGCCGTCGATGAGCGGACTGATGCCGCGAAAGGTAAAGGTGGTGGGCGGGTTGTCTTTCAGCTTTGCGGCAAACTCCAGCATCATCGTGGCCTGCAGCGGGCCATGCACCACCAGCCCCGTGTAGCCTTCAGAGGTGATCGCGTGATTGCGGTCGTAATGGATGCGGTGGCCGTTAAAGGTCAGCGCGGAATAGCGAAACAGCAAAACAGGGTCGGCCATGACACTGTAAGACCAGCGCCCGACAGGGGCC
The DNA here is from genome assembly GCA_037134595.1 of Pseudomonadota bacterium. Classification (GTDB taxonomy): domain Bacteria; phylum Pseudomonadota; class Alphaproteobacteria; order Rhodobacterales; family Rhodobacteraceae; genus Stagnihabitans. The sequence goes on along the minus strand of JBAXLX010000097.1, from coordinate 1,829 downwards.
TGCGGGATCACAGGGGCAGGCGCGTTCGGGTCGCGCGGGGCGCGGTAGACGATGTCGTGACGCTCTGTCAGAACCAGCCCTTGGGGGCCTGTAAAGGCGTGATCGACCGCGACAAAGCACAAGCTGCCGCTGCGTCCGGTTTTAAGCGTCACATCCTGCACGGTTGACTTGCGGGTGATCAGATCGCCCACTTGGAACCTTCCCGTCAGATCAATCTTGCCCCCCGCCCACATGCGATGCGGCAAGGGCACCGGCGGCAGCAACCCGCCGCGCTTGGGGTGGCCGTCTAGGCCCAGTTGCGACATGGGGCGGGTTTCGGGGGCAAGGCACCAGTGAATGGCCAAAGGTGCCAGATCGCCCAGATCACGCTGCGGCTGCGGGTCATCCAGCACCGCCAGATACCCCGCCACCAAACGGGGCGAGACGGTGTCTTGCGCCGTCTCGGTTCGGCCAATCCATTGGCGCAGATGGTCGATATCCAGCGGGTCTTGGGTCATGGGGCAAACTCTAAACGGATGGCATCGGTATCTTGGCCCAGTTCGGGCACAGGCCCCGCCACCAGATCGCGGCGCAGGGGCGATACGGCCCCCACAAAAGCCCCACCCGCCACTTGGCCAGCCATCCTGCGCAAGGCGGGGTGGGTGGACAGGTCTGCCACGGTGCTGACACGCGACCACGGCAGATCGGCAGAGTCTAGCACGGCGATCATCTCGGCTTGGGTGCGGGCGGCAAAGACGGGGAGGATGATCGCCTCAAGTGCCGCGCGATTGGCGACCCGCGCGGGGTTATCAGCAAAGCGCGGATCGTGGATCAGGTCGGGGCGGCCCAAGACGCCGGTGCAAAAGCGCACCCATTCTTGCGGGGCTTGCACCACGGCCACGACCTGCCCGTCGATACAGTCAAACGCGCCGTAGGGGTATATCGACGCATGGCTTAACCCCACGCGCGGCGAGTCTTTGTGGGCGTAATCATGGTGCAGCAAAGGCACTGACATCAAATCTGCCATCGTGTCGAACATGGCAATCTCAATCGCCTTGCCCTTGCCGGTCAGGGCGCGTTCCAACAAAGCCTCTAGTACGGCGGCGTGGGCGGTCATGCCCGTGGCCACATCGGCCAGCGAGACGCCCACTTTGACAGGCGTCTCCGCCGTGCCCGTCACCGCACACAGCCCGCTTTCGGCTTGGATCAGCATATCATAGGCGCGCATGTCGCGGGCGGGCGTGTCTTGGCCATAACCCACGATATCGACGGCAATGATCCGGGGAAATCGCGCCACAAGGTCTGCTGCCCCAAGACCTAGCCGCGCGGCAGCACCGGGGGCCAAGTTTTGCACAAAGACATCGGCCTGCGCCACCATCGTTTCAATCACCGCGCGGTCGGCGGCGGATTTGATATCCAGCACAGCGCTTTGCTTGCCACGGTTCAGCCAAGCGAAATAGGCACTGGTGCCGTGGATGGCGCGGTCATAGTGGCGCGCTGTGTCGCCGCTTTCCCGCTCAATCTTGATCACCCGCGCACCGGCATCGGCCAAGCGCACGGTGCAGGTGGGCGCTGCCACCGCCTGTTCGATGGCCACGACCAACAGCCCTGTCAGCGGTCCGGCCATGTTAATACGACCTTGGCAGGCCAAGCACATGCTCGGCCAAATGCGACAGGATCAGGTTGGTCGAGATCGGGGCCACCTGATACAGGCGCGCCTCGCGGAACTTGCGTTCGATGTCGTATTCCTCGGCAAAGCCAAAGCCGCCGTGGGTTTGCACGCAGGCCTCTGCCGCAGCCCAAGAGGCTTCGGCCGCCAGCATCTTGGCCATGTTCGCCTCTGCCCCGCA
>JBAXLX010000096.1:0-10471 GCA_037134595.1 Pseudomonadota bacterium | reverse complement strand
GCAGGTGTAAAGCAGCCTCCATCGCCCGCGCCAATGCTTCGGCGTCACCCACAGGCACAAGGCAACCGAAGTGCCCATTTTCAAGGATTTCTGCTGGGCCAAAGGGGCAATCAGTTGAGACGATCGGAAGCCCGAAAGAAAGCGCCTCAATCAGCACCGTTGGCAGACCTTCATAATCTGAAGAAAGTGCAAAAAGGTCTGCCGTGGCGTAAAAGGGTGCTGGATCAGGATGAAACCCCGCAAAAACCACGCGGTCCGCGATCCCCAAAGCTTGCGCCTGCTCCCGCAGTGCCATCTCTGCATCGCCCTTCCCCAGAAACATAAGTCGCGCCTCTGGGCCACCCATCTTTGCAAAGGCCTCCAGCAGCAGGGGCTGGTTTTTCTGCTCTTTCAAGGTTCCCACACTCAGGATGCGGTCGCCCGGCGGGCAGTTCCAAAGGGTCTCGACTTTGGCGCGCGCTTCCGAACTGGGCGACGGTCTTTGCGGGATGGGATTGTGCAAAACGTGAACACGGTCCAGCGCAAGCTTCGCAATCTGTGCGATGTCTTTGCCCGAACCTTCCGACACGGCAGCAATCTTGTCCGCAAAGCGGTATGTCGCTAAAACCGTGCTTGCGAGCAGCAGGGGATGCAACGCCCCCCAATTTGCATATTGTTTCGAAAGGGTGTTATGTTCAACCAAAAGTAATGGGCAAGCTCGCCCTGCAAGGCAGTTCGCGACCACTGCAGCGGATGTCAGCGGCCACATATTGGCTATCACCGCATCAGGTTTGCGTTTGCGCAAATAGCTTGTAAGTTTGAAAACAAGAAAACGTGTCCGCTGAGACGACAGATCAGTGACGGCAAAGTGCTTGAGCGCCTCTGGCAGGAAATCACCGTCAGCCCGCATTAGAACGAATTCGACCTTGTGGCCTAGGCGCACGAATTCGTGCGCCAGGTCAAGCATCACCCTTTCGGCACCGCCACCGCGAAGGTCCGGCAGGAGGATGGAGATCACAGTATTCAAGTGTATCTTCATATGAGAGATTGTAGCGTCTTTTGAATGCGAAAGCAAAGGTACTTCAATTCCACCTTGAGAGGTATCCAAATACATGCAAAAATCCACAGTCAGCCCTCATAAAGAGAACATGACAACGGCTGCCAAGGCGCATGCCGATGGAAAGATTTTAGGACAGTTGTCGTCGCGGGTTGCCAACCCAGCGGGCCGGTTTGGATTAGCCTCCCCCGAAAAACCACCACCCCAGAAATACGAGACGCCGCATGAAATCGGCATGCAAATCGCTTGACCAACACCGCGACCACGGTCGATCATTCGGGCAAAAGCATGAAATTTTCGTTCACATCATATCTGCGAAAGCGTTCTTGAACCCTGTATCTTTCGTTTACGCACCAGGATTCGAACGCCCGCCTATTCTCGTTGTCCACCTCGATAAATATTGGGGGCCTATTCGTTGAAATAAATCCTGAAAGGCCCTCCAACACTTTCATCTCGTGTCCCTCGACATCGATCTTAATGAATGGCCTTTCAACATCAGTGATCTCCGAGTCTCCAGATGCCAGCCGCACCAACTCACCGTGACGACTGTTCAGGGTGGCGCCACCCGAATTGTCATGAGTGGGCGTCTCGATGCGCATTTCACCGTCGCGTGATGAAAGGGCTATCTTTCGTACTTCTATCTTGTCGGATACCTGGTTCAGAAGCACATTGAAGCACAGCAGTGTGTGCTGATAAAATGCGGGCTCAAACGCTATTACACGCTTGCTTGGAAGTGCAATGGCAGCGAAAACTGCATGGTTGCCAACGTTGCTCCCGATGTCGATAAACTCTCCTCCCGCAGGAAAATATCTCTCGATTATTTCTAACTCTTCCGGCTCATAAAGCTTTCCTTCAAAATGACACTTCTGGATTGTATCCGCTCGGTTCTCTACCACAAAACTGTATGAGTTCCCGCGCCAGGAAAATTTCGAGATCGTCGCGTTTGCCTTTGTGAATATTGCCGACCCAAGGAACGTTCCCACCCTTCGAATCTCAAATCCTGAAGACAAGAGAATTCTTTTCGCGATTGCTCTAATTCTCCAGATCATCGTCAAGCTGCCCATCTCAAGAAAGAGTACCGACGTTCCCACAGTCGTTCGGCCTGAACAACCTGTTCAGGCTTCGGTTGCAGGTGACCTGATACATTCTCAGCGACCCGCAATGTTGCGGCGATATGCAACGGCACAAAGGCGGGCCCCAGTTGAGCGGCCAAAACAGCTGAAGCGCAGACTGATGTCATAGCATTCGCCGGCAACACCAATTTACCTTCTTGCGCCATCCGTCGCCACTCCAACTGCTGATGCGGGACGATATCATGGCGTCTCGCCACATTCACAACATGCGCACCGGGTTGAAAACTCTCGGCAACAACCTGGGCCTTCACATCATCAGGCCAGCGCCGGTTGCCTCGACGCGGCTCAGCAATATCCAGCCGACCCACAAGTCCAATTCCATCCGCCATAGCATCCTCCAACAGCACCAATAGAAAACATGTCAAGCCGAAAAAGAGCGACCGAAGACAGCAAATCAATGGCACGTAGACGGCGCATACCCCTCACACGCCACAGTCAATCTTGCGGCGCATCAGCGGGTGATCCGCCACTTCCCTGACCTGTCGTGCAGAATCGCCGAAAAAACAACGGCTCGAACATCAGCACGCAGTCCATAGGCTAACGCACCGCGGGTGACTTGATCTCCAAATTCACTTTGCGCCAGACACGCCCAAGCAACGCACGAAACTCTTCCCACGACTCGACGGCATCAATCTCAACCAGCGGGGCCGTCATGCTGTCAAGGCTCAGATAGCGATCTGAAATCTCAAACAAACCCAGCCGAACCAACGTCACACGCAAAGTGCAAGGCCGTACTTCACAGCACAACACAGCGGCAGAGGAAGGGCGATTTTTCGAGCTGCCCGTTAACTCATTCAACCTAATCCCATCGCCGGCTCTGTTGATGGCGTGTCACTTCCACCACTCCAAAAAAAACCTCTGGCGGCAAAGGATGACGCAGATGGATCCATCGTATCGACCAATCCGGGGCGTCTCCGCGGCCGCAGAGGTGGACCTCGGAGCAAACGGCGCTACTTGCCCCTCGGCCTAACATCCGCTAGGAATTCACACGACTTTTGAAAGTTGGAGCTTCACATATGATAAAATTCATAACATTTGGCGATGGTTCGAAAGGACTTCTTGATGCTTCTAAGCGTATCGCACGTGAAGCCTCTAAAACAGGGTTGTTTGATGAAGTTCATCGCTATGACTTTGATGTACTGCATAGGAGGCTGCCAAATTTTTGGAGTAAGCACGGCAAGTTCATACTAGAAAACCGCAGAGGTGCTGGTTATTGGATTTGGAAGGCACACATCATTCAAGCCGAAATGAACAATTCGCGCGATGGTGATGTTTTGATGTACTGTGATGCTGGTTGCGGAATAGATAACCGTCTAAAACTGAATTTTTCGAAAATCAACCCAGACACCTTTGACCTGACTTTGTTCGAACTCGACAACCACACGATTGAATCATGGACCAATCAGTTTACACTCCACGCAATGGGCGTGACCAAGCAAACGTCATCGGAAAATCTCTTTGCTGGTGGAGTGATTCTATTAAGGAATGGTGAGCCAGCTAGAAATTTGGTTAAATGTTGGATAGAATGCTGTGAGGAAGATGAGAGCGCCTGCTTAATCGATCGCAATGATTTAGAACCTCGAATATTTAGAGAGCATCGACATGATCAATCCATCCTATCAATATTGACAAGGGCCGCGATATCACAGAACTTCTTGAAGGTTAAATCAATTCCCGTGACTTTCATCGAAACCGATGGGAGTGGTATTAGAGCCTATAGGAATAAATCCGGATATCCTGGAAGTTTAGTACAGAACCGGATTTTCAAACTCATTTATAATATAAAAAATTATCTACTTCGTGAGTAAACAGTGATAATTTATATGTTTCCCAATTGATGTCGTCGGTTCTAACCCGCCAATGCCGAACAATCGCCACGCATCACCAGCCCCACTCAAGACACGTCGCCACGACGTCATTATGCAAGTGTGTCACCCCAACACGGGACATTCCAGCAGCCGGTCCCAACCGGGTAACATTAAAAAGACCCGCGCAGATACTCGCGATGAATGCATGAACCGGCTGTTCCGACCGAACTGCTTAGGGGCAGTCTTCGAACGGTTGAGGCGCGTGGCGCCGAAATGCCAAAACGTCCGCACCCCTCCCCTCACTCAGAACAGTTGAGAGCGGGTGCGTCAACCCAGACTTTATGTCTGCAATCGTCGTCCGGTTGCGCCACTTTACAACAGTCTTAGGGCTGACAACAAACTCTTGGTTCCACTAAGGCGAACAAAGTTTGCAATCGCCCTGTTGATGTTCTGACGGCGCGGGGGGTAGTGGGATAAATTTCTCGGCTTCACACCATGTCAGAGCAAGATTTCAACCCGAAATAGGAAGAATTCTTTGTCCAATATCTCGCAATCTACCCTTGATGAACCTCAGATAGGAACGACGAGCTTCGCTTCTCTCTGTCGCCCTACAATAATCCAAATAAAGTGCCGTTCTACCGTAGGACGGGCACCTCTTACGCACCTCGGGCGCTCGCAAACAAATTTCAACAAGAAAGTTTTTAAGGACACTAATCTGAAGCGTCTCCGGAATCTCTTGTCCGACAAAGGGAGGCTGAACTAGATAAGATACGATGCGTTCAGTGTCAGACGCGATGAAGTTCACAAACTCCGCACATTCATTTATTGATTCAAAATCACGCAAATTGATGAAAGCCTTTTCGTTGAATTGATCTTTGATATCTGGATCACCCCAGTAAATGGGAATGGTATTCGCAATAAATGCGTGCGTGATTTTCTCAGTTGTGTAACCCGGTGTTCCGGAGTTTTCAAATGCAATGGTGAAGTTGTAGTTTGACATGGCACTAACTTTTGCGACAGTATAATCACTTTCTCGGTCATTAATTTCCGTTTGAACATTTCGCAAGTGTCTACCAAGTGAGTCAACTTTCTTCAACCCGTTCATCGCACGGAAGAAATCGTCTCTAATTGGATCGGCCCGTGAATTTGAGTAAATGAAATTACAGAACCCCCTCCCTTCTACAAGAATGCGCATCAAAGAGCAGTCTCTTGACAGAACCATAGCATCAAGCCGATCTAACGCAAACACGGGAAATCTCAAATATCTATCTGAAAATGTTAAGTGGTCAAATCCAATTGCATAGTCACAGAGGTTAAAATCTGGTCTAATATTCTCCCCAGTGTAGAAAATCTTGGTGCAATCGAAACGAAGATGGGAGGAGCCAAAGCAAGAAAATATGAGGATTTCAGGATTCAACTTATCCAAAATTACCGCAAAACTTTCTTTAAGAAGATTAACAAATGGGTTATCTATTTCGTTGAAACCAATCCAAAAGTCGGAAAATGCTACTCTTATCTCTGACTTTTTCACGAAGGTTTCTCCTCATCGGACGAATTCCGAAGCGTTAGTTGTTCATGTATTAACGGCAATCAAGCAAAGCATATCAGTATTTACAACCACATGACCCCAACTTGGTCTCCAAAATCGCTTGGAATGGTCATATGCGCTCGGAACTTCTGTAAATTGAATCAGCTAGCCACAAACCGACAGCAACATCGAACTCATTTTTGCGAAAAACGTTACAGGCCGTCACGCCCGGTCGATCCGGAACGACAGCAGGACAAATGGGCTGATCGGCGATCCGAATGCGGTAATGCTCACAGTGATAATCGAACGGAGTTGAATCTTTAGCTTGATCACGGCCTGCCTGAAGGACCAGCGCTGCCGTTTGATCGTCATCCAAAATCCCTTCTCGCGCAGCCAGACGTCGCTCAGCAGTCGGCAAAAGGACTGACGTTGTGATCTCGAAACGCCGGATGACGTTGGCGATGTCCCCAGCAGCGGCACCTTAATGATCGATGGTCTTCCTCGAAATTGCTGCTCCACATTAATCGACTCTACAATCAGAGACGCACCGCCGAGCAGAACATCAAGGAAGGCAAATACGCGTTTCACTGGACTCAGCTATCCTGCGAGTGCATCCGCGACAACGAAGTGCGTCCGCAATTGCACGCGCTGGCCTAAAACCTAGCCACCTTCTGCGCTACGCCCGCGCTGTCAAATTCCAACAGACCGATGTCGCTTTAACCGGCGCGAAGGTAGGCGCCATTTGCGAGGGCCTTAGTGATTAGGAAGCCTGCGGATCAAGTTCGAACTAACAAAAATTTGCACGACAGGTCCGTTTGCCGCCCTGAACCACGTCGACCCCAGTCAGGGGCGCGAGTTCACGACTTAATTCGACCGGTTCTAGCAGCTTGTGAAACTCCTGAAGCCGGTCAGAGCGGAAAACATTTGTCCAGCCGGCAGATTTCTGCGATCCATACAGCAGTCGACAAACTACTTTGAGAATGTCTGATTAAACATATTTAACTTCTTGAACTGAACAGTTTCATTCTCTTCGATATGCAGGACAATGAGCAGCGAAGTACAGCATAGATAAGCCTAGCTCTATGTGCACGCGAGTGGAACATAGTAAAGGTGAAATCACTCCAAGATGAAAGTGGCCAGATGCCCATTTCTGCCCTCAACTGTATAGAAGTAGCAAAAATGTCCGTTTTAAGACGTTCAATTAAGAAATCATTTTCCAAGATATGATCAGACAACAGAGTCCTTGCCATCTTTTCTAACTGCGAAAGACGCCAACTTGCAGACATCTTTGTGATTGAGGATGGGTTATCGTTGTATTTATATAACGATCCATGAAGAACAATTATTGAACGGCATCGCTGCATCAACTGTGGAAAGAATCCATAATCCTCATAGCATTCTCCCTGGAACATAAAGTTTTCGCAAAGTGCCCGACGAAAAAAAAATTGCACCCCCCACCAACCCGAAAGAACATTCAGTGCTCCAAGCAGGTCCGACTCAACGTTGAATGTTTCAACAACTTTACTGTTAGCGGACTTTAACGGCATAATAACTAAATCAGGACCTCGAACCAGCACTTCGAGCACGTCCCTAAAGTAGTTCGGTGCAATTTCATCATCCGAATCGATCGAAGCAATGTAGTCACCTTGTGCCGCAGTGAGGCCTGCGTTTCGAGCAGATGAAACCCCCTGAAAAGGTTCTTCTATGCATTTTGCAATCGATGTTGTCGTGCAAAAATCTTCCACCGTTTCTCGCGAACTATCGCTCGATCCATTGTCTATGAACAGGATTTCGATTTCTTGCTTCGGTATAGAAATCAAACTATGCTGAATAGAAGCCAGCGTCTTTGCAATCGTCAATTCACTGTTTCTGAAAGGAATTATTACTGTCAACTGCATTTCTTCTATGGCTTTCAGTTTATATGAAGATCACTTGCACCAGTTGGCTGCACTGCTGCCATAAAGGGAATCTGCTTCAGCCAAACGACTCTGCTTAGGACACCGTGATTTGCGTCTCGCCGCATGATTCACTCCGCCCAAAGCCAAGGAGTGATATGCTCGGTATATGCTGGCCGATTTGGTCGCAGATGTCTGCACTTCGCGCGACAGAATTCCCGCAAAAGCCTAATAAGAATGTCTGACTCAGCTGTTCAGGCCGGATTGAACAAGACCTTGATCTCGAGGCAAAAATGGATCGCACTGTCAAAAAACACTGCAGGGCCGTCACGCGGCACAAGCCGAGTCATCCTCTTTTTCACCAAGACCAGCAAAGAACCTCGCTTCCGCAGGGAGGCGGTTTAGCCGGCCCAGTTTGTCGTGCTGCAGCGGACTGGTCACTGGTTCCTCAAGCCAACTTTCTAACCGCATGAATTCACAAAGTGAATCCTCTCAAGTCAGATTTCTGAAAAAAACTATTCCAAGATTATTCGAACAGTTATCGCTTGGTATAGACATTTCTTGTTTGGCCGACTGCTCTTCGCATGTTTCTAAGTATTCGCTTTTTTCTGTGTAACAGACTACGTGAGATCTCCAACAAGATTCTTCGCCATAGCCGTCCTTTCGAAAGTTCAGCCGTGCTTTTTAAATGCCGTTCACCCTCGATTAGAGATTTTTCAAAATTCTCTGGATGAATAACGCATCCGAAAAAATCTAGGTAATTTTGGTCTAGAATACTCGAAACTATCACGAAGTCATCAATCAAATGTATTTTCGCTTTTAAGGAAGAAACCAATTTTCTAGCTGCAGATTTACTAATCACGTAGCCATGACAGCCAAATAGGTTCTCCAAATCAATTCCTAAAATTTGGTAAAAGTCCTGAAAATCTTTATATGATCTTCCCTGCAAATTCACGCCCATTAAAAGATGATCCTGCCTGCCGAGTTGGACGAACTGTGGTGCCTTCCTCAGTAAAAAATCTTCGAGATAACTCTTGCTTTCAACGAAACGGTAAACGATCGCGTCATCTTCAAAAACTAGAGCGTACTCTTCATCAGATGTTGCAATCTTTTGCAAAATCTCCATGTGACCCAAGGCGCAACCTATCTCACCCGGGCTTAGCAGATAGCCATATCTTTTTTGTGTATCCACCGCATATTCAAAATATATCTTCGCAGAAATTTCGCCACCAATCACCCCTTTAACTACTTCTACTTCTATTTCAGAAGTCTGTAACTTTCTAACGAGGTTGCATAGTTCTTCGTCATTTGGATTCTTCACAGTCAATAAATAAGCTTGACTTAGAACGAGCATTTTTCTATCTTTCGTTTTTGCGACGCTAGGGATAGGTCAGTTCGGCAAATTTTAATCAGCATCTGTGTTTCAATATTCTTCAGTTAATTTCCACGCATCAAAGAAACTTTCTACATTAATCACCCGAATTAAGTGAGAGGGCAGTTTCCCTCTTCTTTGAGATTGATTTCACTCTCCCGCCTTCAAGGGTAATAACAAGATCACACTCTGCCAAAGTTGAAATTTGGTGAGATATTGTCGAAATCGTAACATCACGGCCACTTTTCTCTATTTGATTCATGACATCTCTCTCTGTCGCAAGATCCAAAGCGCTCGTGGCTTCATCAAAAATAAGTGCGTCGGCCTGTTGTAAAAAGTGTACGTGCGATGACCACTCGCTGTCGTTTACCGCTAGAAAGCCGCACCCGCTGTTTACCGACTAAAGCTTCTTATTGGCGCAGCAATTCGGAAAACACTTCAGTCAGCTCGGCACGACTTGCAGCCATTTCAAGGCGGTTACGATCAATTAAAAGTAGGGGCACTCCGCAGGCAACATTTTCACCAATGCCATATTCAGGTCGTTTGAGATTCCAAACACAACCCGCTGGCTAATTTTGATCAAAAGTAATCATACCGCTGCTGGAATGAAAGCAGCGACGACGAAGAGACTAGCCATAGTGACGATGATTTTTCATGATGTTGAAATACCAAACTTCTCGAAGAGCTCAGTTAAATTTGCTTCCCGTAATGATCCTTCAGGATGAGAAAGCGCGACAAGACGTGACAGTACGGCATCAATCGATACAAGTTCTGCAATTGCACCAGTGAACATGAGGCAAACGATGACGCGAAACTGCCTGCGCCGTGTCACACTAATTATCCCACGAATGTCAAGTATTAACGCCTTCAGGCCCATTGCGTTTTGGCCCAATCTTTCCGTTCTCAAGTGAAATCTCACATTGCATTGTATCAACGCATGATATCAATACTTTGGTTTGGATTATCTTTGCAGAGAGGTCAAAATGATGGTTGATTGGGATGCTTTAGGTTGAAACGCGACCTTGTTCTCAGTGCGGCAGACAACTTCGGGTGTTCTTTACTGCGGACCCTTTCCGTTGTTTGCCTATGTTCTTCACCTCACGGAGGACTCCCACTGCTGATGCGTTGTGCCATGGTCGGTGGATGAGACGCGCTGATACCCACGACGACGCATGCGCCCACACCCTTTATGTCAGATATTGTCATCCTAGACTTCGTCATTTTCTGAATGGGAAGCATTAGCCGGCACCATAGCTTTGGGTCTTTTTTGTCAGTGTTTGCAAGTGGGATCACGGATACATTCATAAGCGCAGGTCGCTTTCATCAACGGAGAACACACTCTTCAGATCGTAGAATACTTTTTGGTTTCTGATTAATTTTCTTATGCCCTGACTGCCAGTTTTTTGATAGATGTCATGCGCGACTGTTAATATAACGCCGTCATAGGTGCCGTTTTTTGGGAAGGACGTGAGAGTCAAACCATATTCGGCAAGGGCCTCAGCGTCATCGGCCCAAGGGTCGTGCACATCAACCACGACACCATAGTCGCGCAGTTCGGCCACCACATCGACAACACGCGTGTTGCGCAAGTCGGGGCAGTTTTCTTTAAAGGTCAGACCAAGTATAAGGACTCTTGCGCCGTTGCTTTGGATCCGAGACTGCAGCATTGCCTTGATCATCCGACTGCCCACATAGGCCC
>JBAXLX010000095.1:0-10554 GCA_037134595.1 Pseudomonadota bacterium | reverse complement strand
GTTTCGGCCACAACCGGCATGGCCCAAGCGTGTTCAGCCCCAAACCACGGGGCATAGGTTTGCATCATCCATTCGGTCGCCCCTTGGTGCAAAGCGCCGATGGCATGGGTATTGGAAATGCAGATCGGCCCGATGAAATAGCCGGCATCGTGGATCCAATGGGTGCCGGTCATCTCGCCATTGCCATTCAGGGTAAACTGGCCCGCCCAGACCGGTTGCGGCGTGCCGGATTCGGCGCGCGGCAGAATGGCCGTGACACCCGTGCGCATCGCTTTGGCCGGATCGGTCAGGGTGCAAAAGCCCACCAGAACGCCGGGCACATCGGTGATGGCATTGAAAGGGCCGGGGGTGCCCGCAAAGGGCAGGCCAAGGTCACGGGCGCGGGGTTTTGTCATTTGAAGGGTCCATGCATGGGGGATCGCGCCAGTTTGGGCCGCACAAAGCGCCCAGATCAAGGGATCTTGTTCAAGGATGGGCAATTCGACCCTTTCGCAGACAAAATCACCCGCCTATTGTTAATTTAGAGCAGCGCAGAAATCCAAAGCCTTATGACACAGCACCGCCCCATCATCGGCATTATCGGCAATCACTATGTGATCGGCGACCGCTACCCTGCCCATACGGCGGGCACGATGAACGCCCATGCGGTGGCCGATGTGGCGGGTGCCATGCCGCTGATCATTCCAACCGACCCGCGCTTTGTCTCGGTCGCGGAACTTCTGGAAACCTGTGACGGCTTTTTGCTGACAGGGGGGCGGCCCAACGTGCACCCGTCAGAATACGGCGAAGAGGAAACCCCCGCCCACGGCACCTTTGACCGCGCCCGCGATGCAATCACGCTGCCCTTGGTGCGGGCCTGTGTGGCGCGGGGCCAGCCGTTCTTGGGCATCTGTCGGGGCTTTCAAGAGGTCAACGTGGCGCTGGGCGGTTCGCTGCATCCTGAAATCCGCGAGATTGCGGGGCGCATGAATCACCGCATGCCGCCCGATGGGCAGTTGGAAGAGCAATTCGCCTTGCGCCACACGGTGCGCTTTGCCCAAGGCGGGGTGTTTCACCACCTGATGGGGGCCGAAGAGGTGTTAACCAACACCTTGCACGGCCAAGGCATCCTGCGGCCGGCTGACAGCTTGGTGATTGACGGCCACGCCAGTGATGGGACACCCGAAGCCACCTATGTCAAAGATGCGCCGGGATTTACCCTTGCGGTGCAATGGCATCCGGAATGGAACGCGCAAAACGACCCCGTCTCGCGCCCGCTCTTTGCGGCCTTTGGCCAAGCGGCGCGTGCGTGGCAAAGGGCGCGCAGGCTTTCGGCCTGAAAGCGGTTGTTGGGCGCAAAGCTTGCGCTATAGTCGCGCCCAACCTGTAGGAGATTTGCAATGAAACGCTCTCGCGTCAACGATATCATGGCGGCGGCCGATGATATGATCCGCCAGTACGGCTTTGTTTTGCCGCCCTTTGCCAACTGGTCGCCCACCGAATTCAAGGCCAACGCCCACCGTGCGCGCCGCGTGATCGAGGGGCGCTGCGGCTGGGATATCACCGATTACGGCCAAGGCCGCTTTGACGATTTGGGCCTGTTCTTGTTCACCCTTCGCAACGGCGAACTGGCTGATCTGCAGCGCGGCGGCGGGATGTGCTATGCCGAAAAACTGCTGATCTCGCGCCAAGACCAGCTCTCGCCGATGCACACCCATGTCATCAAGGCCGAGGATATCATCAACCGCGGCGGGGCCACGCTGGTAGTGGAACTGTTCGGATCAGACGATCAGGGCAACTGCGCCCCAGATCGTGGCGGCATGGTGCGCTGTGATGGCATAGATGTGCCCTATGCGCCGGGACAAAAGCTTAAACTGGCACCCGGCGAATCGGTCACGCTGATGCCGGGCGATTGGCACGCCTTTTGGGGCGACGGTGGCGATGTGCTGATCGGTGAAGTCTCGACCGTCAACGACGATGTCACCGACAACGTGTTTCGCGAACCCATCGGCCGCTTTGCCGCGATCGAAGAGGATGTCGCCCCGACCCATCTGTTGGTCAGCGATTACGACACTTGGCTGAAATAAGGGCAGGGGGCTAAAGTAAGTGCAGGGGGCTAAAGCCGCTTTAGCCCTTGGCCAAAACCGCGTTCAAAATGCGCTCTGCTTCTGCCCTTGGGGCAGAGAGCGGGGCGCGGTCCTCGCCGGGGAAAAAGCGCGCACGGGTCGCGGTGGGCATCGGCGCGGGGTGGGCGATCACCACGCGCGGCCCCACGCGCAGGGTTTCGGCCTGCCACGACCCCACCAGGGCCATTTGCGCCGCTTTCGACGCCCCATAAGCGCCAAAGAACTTTTGCCCGCCGCGCGGATCATCAAAGAACACCGCCGTGCCCGCCCCCTCGCGCAGCAAGGGTTCCACCATGGGAATCAACTGCCCCGTGGCGCGGATGTTGGTGGCAAGGGCCTTGTCCCAATCCTTGGTGGCCAGCGACCCTGCAGGGGCCAAGGGGGTGGCATGGATGGCGGCATGGGCCCAAAGGCCCAGCTTGCCCCAGCGGTCGTGGATCGACAGGCACAAATGGCGCATGGCGTCATCGTTGGTGATATCCATCGGCGCCAGAGTCAGGCCCCCCGCCCCGGGCAGACCAAGCGCTTTCACACGGTCGTCTAGCTCTTCCAAACCGCCCACCGTGCGCGCCACGGCCACCACATGCCACCCGCGTGCGGCCAGTTGCTCGGCCATGGCCGCACCCAGCCCGCGCGAGGCTCCGGTGACGAGGGCGATGTTTTGGGTCATGGCGGGGGTTTCCTGAGAGTCACGGGGAAAGGAGGGCTTCGTCTTGCGCCTTCATCTCGAAGCCTTCTTCGATCTTGTCAGACGGGGCGATGGGGTAATCACCGGAAAAACACGCATCGCAGAACTTGGGGGCCTTGGCGTTGCGGCCCTGCACCTCGCCCGCGGCGCGGTAAAGCCCGTCGAGGGAGACGAATTTCAAACTGTCCACCCCGATCCAGTCGCGCATCTCGTCTTCAGACATGGTCGCGGCCAGAAGTTTCGAGCGTTCTGGCGTATCAACCCCGTAAAAGCACGGCCATGCGGTGGGGGGCGAGGCAATGCGAAAATGCACCTCTGCCGCACCCGCCTCTAGGATCATATCCTTGATCTTGCGGCTGGTCGTGCCGCGCACCACCGAATCGTCCACCAAAATCACCCGCTTGCCCCTGATCAGCGCGCGGTTGACGTTCAGCTTCAGCCGCACGCCCATGTTGCGGATGCTTTCAGATGGCTCAATAAAGGTGCGGCCCATATACTGGTTGCGGATGATGCCCATCGCATAGGGAATGCCGCTTTCTTGGCTATAGCCAATGGCCGCAGGCGTGCCCGAATCGGGCACGGGGCAGACCAAGTCAGCCTCGACCGGCGCTTCGCGGGCCAGTTCTACGCCGATCTGGCGGCGGGTTTCATAGACCGACCGCCCGCCCAAGATCGAATCGGGGCGGCTGAAATAGACATGTTCAAAGATGCAAAAGCGTGACGCAGGGGCGCCGAAGGGGCGTGAGGATGTGATCTTGCCGTCTTCGATCACAATCATTTCGCCCGGCTCAATCTCGCGCACGAATTCAGCGCCGATGATATCCAACCCGCAAGTTTCGGACGACAGCGCCCAGGACTGATCGCCCAAGCGCCCCAGCACCAAGGGGCGCACGCCCAAAGCGTCGCGCACACCGATCAGCTTGGTGCGCGTCATGGCGACAACCGAAAATGCCCCTTCCACACGCCGCAGCGCGTCTTTCATCCGTTCGGGGATGGTTTTCTGGATCGAGCGCGCCATCAAATGGATGATACATTCCGAATCAGACGAGGATTGAAAGATCGACCCGCGTTCGATCAACTCTTTGCGCAGGGCTGCGGCATTGGTCAGATTGCCATTGTGGGCAATGGCGGCCCCGCCCATGGAAAATTCGCCAAAGAACGGCTGCACATCGCGAATCGCGGTGGCCCCTTTGGACCCTGCGGTGGAATAGCGCACATGGCCGATGGCCAAAGCCCCGGGCAGGGTGTTCATCACCTCGGGCTTGGTGAAATTGTCGCGCACATAGCCAAAGCGGCGGGCCGAGTTAAAGCCGGATGTCGGCTCATAAGCCACAATTCCGCCCGCTTCTTGGCCACGGTGCTGCAACGCGTGCAGGCCAAGGGCCACAAAGTTCGACGCATCCCCCATGCCGATCACACCGAAAATCCCGCACTCTTCCTTGAGCTTATCGTCATCAAACGGGTGGGCGCGGTGATGGGTCATAGGTCCTCGGGCGGTGCGTGGATATCGGCGCGGTTTAGGGCTTGGTCAGCGGGAAGTCACGCCCGCATTGCCGCGCTGCGGCGGAATTGGTCAGTTTGTGGCGGGGGTGGTCGTAGCCCCACTGGCCGGAGCATCGGCGGCCGGTGTTGGCGTGCTGCCTTGGCACACCGCTGTCAGGTCAGTGTAGCGCGCCATCACCATATTCAGCAGATTATCCGGCAAGGCCCCTTCGATACCGCCATCGAATTTGTCAAACACGGTCTTTGCCCGCGCGTTTTCCACCATCGCCACCGATTGGTGTGCCATCCCGTAAATCACGAACGCCGCCCCCACCAAGACGATCCCGCGCACTGCGCCAAAAACAAACCCTGCGCCCTGATCAATCCCGCCTAAAAACGACCGCTGGATCACGGATGAAAACACCGGCGTGAACAAAGACGCGATGATGAGCCCCACCGCAAAAACCAAGGCAAAGGCCGTGATCATCGACACTTCGCAATTCTCGCCGATCACTTTATTAAGGTAGGGAATTTCCTTGACCAAAGGCTGGGCAGAGGCCGCAAACATAAAGGCCAAAATCGCAGCCCCGATCCATCCGGCAATCGCCAGCACCTCGCGCACAAAGCCGCGCGAATAGGCCAGAATGGCCGACAAAAGGATGACTGCCGCCACCACACCATCGATCAGGGTAAATCCGTTCATTCCACTCTCCCGCGCGGCCTTGCGCTGTTTCACCCCAAGGCCGGTCACCCCGCCCCGAACATCTCGCCCACAAAGGCCGTCAGATCGGCCATTTCGCGCACCTGCATACCACTGGCTTGGGTGTATTTCGACAAGCGCGGCGCAATTGCCTGTGAGAAACCAAGTTTTGACGCTTCTTTCAACCTGTTTTCGGTCTGCCCAACAGGTCGCAACGCGCCTGACAGGCTGATTTCGCCAAAAAGCACCATGTCGGGGGGAATGGCGACATCTTCGCGGGCCGAAAGAATCGCCCCCGCGACCGCCAAATCGGCGGCAGGTTCGCTCACGCGCAAGCCGCCCGCCACGTTCAAGAACACATCCAAGCCCGCAAAAGATATCCCCACCCGCGCCTCTAGCACCGCCAGAATCGTCGACAAGCGCCCGCCATCAATACCCACCACCGTGCGGCGCGGCGTGCCAAGGGTCGACGGGGCAACCAGCGCCTGAATCTCGGTCAGAACCGGTCTTGTGCCTTCAATGCCGGCAAAAACCGCCGATCCGGGCGTGGCTTTCTCGCGGTCAGACAGGAACAGGGCCGAAGGGTTTGACACCTCGGCCAGACCCCCGCCTGTCATCTCGAACACGCCGATTTCATCGGCAGGGCCAAAGCGGTTCTTCACCGCGCGTAAGATGCGGAATTGGTGGCCGCGCTCGCCTTCAAAATACAGCACCGTGTCGACCATATGCTCGACCACCCGTGGCCCCGCAATCTGGCCGTCTTTGGTGACATGGCCCACCAAAATCACCGACACCCCGCGCTTTTTGGCAAAAGTCACCAGCTCATGCGCCGAGGCGCGCACTTGCGACACCGAACCGGGGGCAGACTCGATATTATCCAGCCACATGGTCTGAATCGAATCGATCACCGCAAGGGCAGGGCGTTCGCGGTCCAGCGTGGTCAGAATATCGCGCAGGTTGGTTTCGGCCCCCAGTTGCACCTTGGCATCCTGCAACCCCAACCTTTGCGCGCGCATCTGCACTTGGGCGGCCGCTTCCTCGCCCGACACATACATACACTTTAACCCCGCCCGCGCAAAGGCCGCCGTGGCCTGCAGCAGCAAGGTCGATTTGCCAATCCCCGGATCGCCGCCCACCAAAATCGCCGAGGCCGCAACCAACCCCCCGCCCAAAACGCGGTCCAGTTCTGCCATGCCTGAAGCCGCGCGGGGTGGGGCTTCCGCTTGCGTCGCAAGATCGGTCAGCGCAATGGTGCGCCCCTTGGCAACAGGCCCCTTCGGCCCCGCCGACAGGGGCGATTCCTCGACCAAAGTGTTCCACGCCATGCAGGCGTCACACTGGCCGTTCCACTTTTTATGGGCAGCCCCACAGGCCGTGCAGGTAAAGGTGCTGGACGATTTGCTCATACCCCCTCATGCCAGAGCGCGGGGGGGCGTGGCAAGGTCGCCCCGCTGCCTACACCAGCCCTTCGCAAAAGGTTTGAATGCGGCGGCAGGCTTCTGCCAAGATCGTCTCGGACGTGGCATAACTGACGCGGAAATTGGGCGACAAGCCAAAGGCCGCGCCGAATACCACGGCCACGCCGGTTTCTTCCAACAAAGCCGTCGCAAAATCTTCGTCGGTGCGCAGGATCGCCCCTCCAGCCGAGGTTTTACCGATGCACCCCGAAATATCGGGATAGACATAAAACGCCCCTTCGGGATTGGGGCAGGTCACCCCCTTGGCGGCATTCAGCATCGACACAACCAAATCGCGGCGGCGCTGGAATAACAGCCGGTTGGGGGCCAGAAAGTCTTGCGGGCCGTTCAAAGCCTCTAGCGCTGCGTATTGGCTGACCGATGAGGGGTTCGAGGTGGATTGGCTTTGAATCGTGGCCATCGCTTTAATCAACGCCACCGGCCCCGCCGCATAGCCGATGCGCCAGCCCGTCATGGCATAAGATTTAGACACGCCATTGCAGGTCAGCGTGCGGTCATAAAGGCCAGGTTCGATCTGGGCGGGCGTGGCGAATTTAAAATCGTCAAACACCAGATGTTCGTACATATCATCCGACATGATCCAAACCTGCGGGTGTTTCATCAACACATCGGTCAATCCGCGCAATTCGTCGGCGGTATAGCCCGCCCCGGTGGGATTTGACGGCGAATTGAAGATAAACCACTTGGTTTTCGGCGTAATCGCCGCCTCCAACTGGGCCGGGGTCAATTTGAACTGGGTTTCAAGTCCTGCCACGACAGGCACAGGTGTGCCACCGGCCAAAAGCACCATATCGGGATAAGACACCCAATAGGGCGCGGGAATAATCACCTCGTCGCCCGGATTACAGGTGGCCATCAGGGCATTATACAGAATTTGCTTGCCACCGGTGCCGACCGACACCTGATTGGGCTGATAGCTCAGCCCGTTTTCGCGCAAAAACTTGGCACAAATGGCCTTTTTAAGCTCTGGAATGCCATCCACCGGCGTGTAGCGCGTCTTTCCCGCATCAATCGCCGCCTTTGCCGCGGTGCGGATGTTTTCAGGCGTGTCAAAATCAGGCTCGCCCGCGCCAAGGCCAATAATATCACGCCCCTGCGCCTTTAATTCGGCCGCTTTCGTCGTCACGGCAATGGTCGGCGAGGGTTTGACGCGCGCAAGAGTGTCAGACAGGAAGGCCATGGCGGGCTCCGCTTTGGGGTGCTACGCTCGCCTCATAGGCCCGCGCGAAAGCGGGTTCAAGGAGGCACGATGGAAACGCCCGACGCCCGGTTAAAACGCATGGTCATGCGCAGTTGGCGGCGCGGCACCAAAGAGATGGATCCGGTGCTTGCCCCCGATGCCGAGGCCAATCTGCCCGCCATGTCCTTGGCCGAGCTTGACGCCTATGATGCGCTTTTGGCCGAGAATGATCAGGATTTGATGGCTTGGATGCTGGGTCAAAAGCCCGCGCCTGCCGCCCATGCGCCCTTGATCGCCACGTTGCGGGGCTTTGCGGCGGCGCGATTGCGCGCAGAATAGCAGAAAATTTTCGACGAATCGGAGTCTTGTTTACGTTATGTTTTCGTTTTGTGCCGACTCTGTCCTCGTTCGTGACAGACCGGAGAATGAGATGTCCCTTCACCCGCCGCTTATGGATGCCCCCCCCAAAGCCTTGCCCCAAGGCTATCTGGAAACGCTTGCCATGCTGGAACGGTTGCACCGATTGCTGTTGGATGTGATCAAGGACGAGTTCGAACGGTTGGCGATCTTGGAAATCAACCCCGTTCAGGCGCTGTTGTTGTTCAACATCGCCGAGAACGAGGTCACAGCGGGCGAGTTGAAGTCGCGCGGGTATTATCAGGGGTCAAACGTCAGCTATAATCTCAAAAAGCTGGTGGATTTGGGCTATATGCACCACCAAAGGTCTGACATCGACCGACGCTCTGTGCGGGTGCGCTTGACCGAAAAAGGTCGGGTCGTGCGCAGCGCCATGCAAGACCTGTTTGCCC
Organism: Pseudomonadota bacterium; assembly: GCA_037134595.1. GTDB lineage: Bacteria > Pseudomonadota > Alphaproteobacteria > Rhodobacterales > Rhodobacteraceae > Stagnihabitans. The sequence continues at coordinate 2,112 of JBAXLX010000095.1, read as the reverse complement.
GCCATGCCGAGATTTTGGGCCGCCGTTCGGTGGTCGACAGCGCCTTGCTCGACACGATCAACGGGTCGCTCAAACGGATGGAGCGGTTTTGGACAGAGCAGATTCGCTATATTTATTGAAAGCTGCCGCCCTTCAGGCTTGATTTCACGCGCCAGTGCTTGCGACAGCGGGTTTTGGGCGCTACCTGAAGTGAAAAGAGGAGGCTTGCCATGTTCACCGGCATCGTGACCGACCAAGGAGAGGTGCTGTCTTTGCACCAAGAGGGCGACTTGCGCGCGCGGATCGGCACGCAGTACGACACCAGCCGGATCGACATTGGCGCGTCGATTGCCTGTGAAGGGGTGTGCCTGACGGTGATTGATCTGGGCCAAAGCCCGCGCAACTGGTTTGATGTGCAGATTTCGGCGGAAACCGTGTCAAAAACCAATCTGCCAAGCTGGAAAATCGGCACCCGCCTGAACCTGGAGCGGGCCTTGAAAGTGGGCGACGAGCTGGGCGGGCATATCGTGTCGGGCCATGTCGACGGGGTCGCCGAAGTGGTCGCCGTGCAGCCGGAAGGGGACAGCCTGCGCGTCACCTTTCGTGCGCCCGACAGTCTGGCCAAGTTTATCGCCCCCAAAGGATCGATTGCGCTGAACGGTACGTCTTTGACCGTGAACGAGGTTGACGGTGCCACCTTCGGGATCAACTTCATTCCCCACACGCAGGCGGTGACCACTTGGGGGCAAGTGGCTGTGGGTGACAAGGTTAACCTAGAGGTCGACACGATGGCGCGCTATGTTGCGCGACTGCGCGAATGGGGCTAGGCCCGCAGCGTAATTTGCCCTGCAAGCAACTTTTTTCACCCGCAGTCTTTGAACCCACCCCTCAGCGCCCTATCTGGCGCTGGACCCGGTTTTTCGCTAAGGGTCTGTTCACCCCTGCGAGGATAAGATGACCCAAGAAGCTTCCGAATTTTCCGCCGCCATTTCTTCGGTCGAAGAAATCATCGAAGATGCGCGTCACGGGCGGATGTATATCCTCGTCGACCATGAAGATCGTGAGAACGAAGGCGATATCTGCATTCCGGCCGAAAAATGCACGCCGGATGTGATCAATTTCATGGCAACCCACGGGCGCGGCCTGATTTGCCTGACGCTGACCGGCGAGCGGATTGACGCTTTGGGCCTGCCGATGATGGCGATGAAGAACTCCTCTCGCCACGAAACCGCCTTTACCGTGTCGATTGAGGCGCGCGAGGGTGTGGAAACCGGCATTTCGGCCAAGGACCGCGCTTTGACCGTGGCCGTGGCGATTGACAAGACCAAGGGCAAGGCCGATCTGGCCACACCGGGCCATGTCTTCCCGCTGCGCGCCCGTGATGGTGGCGTGTTGGTGCGCGCTGGCCATACCGAAGCCGCGGTAGATGTCAGCCGTCTGGCGGGGCTGGACCCGTCGGGGGTGATCTGTGAGGTGATGAAAGACGACGGCACCATGGCCCGTCTGCCCGATTTGATCGCCTTTGGCCAAAAGCACGGGATCAAGATCGGCACCATCAGCGACTTGATCGCCTATCGGCGCCGTCACGATAACTTGATCAAAGAGCGCGCGGCCAAACGGGTCACTTCGCTGCACGGCGGCGATTGGCTGATGCGGGTCTTTACCGATACGGCGCACGGCGATGATCATATCGTGCTGAGCAAGGGCGATTTGTCGGGCGAGTCGCCGGTTTTGGTGCGGATGCACCAGCTTAACCCGTTGGAAGACGTTCTGGGCATTGGCGATGCGCATGTCGGTGATCTGCAAGGGGCGATGCAGGTGATCGCCGCCGAAGGGCGCGGCGTGGTGGTTTTGCTGCGCGACACCACGATGAAACTGCCGCTGGAAGGCGAGGTTTCGCCGCAAACCCTGCGGCTTTATGGCTTGGGGGCGCAAATCCTCGCCTCGGTCGGGCTGACGCAGATAACCTTGGTGTCAAACTCTGCCGCGCCGCGTGTGGTGGGGCTTGACGCTTACGGCATTACGATCACCGGCACCCGCCGCATCAAGGAATAATCTCATGGCCGCCCGCGAAGCCCACTACATTCTGCCCGCCCCGACATTTGACAAGCCGGTCAAATTGCTGATCGTGGT
>JBAXLX010000094.1:0-10608 GCA_037134595.1 Pseudomonadota bacterium | reverse complement strand
AGGTGAATTCCATCATACGATGGTATGGCCAGCCGCCTTAAGACGTTCGGCCAAGTGGCGGATATGGGCAGGCCCCACCTCGCAGCACCCGCCGATGATCGTGGCCCCCATCTCCACCCAAGCCATGGCGAAGTCGCCGTATTTTTCCGGCGTCAGGTCATGGCGGTGGGTCAGTTCCTTGACCGTCGGCGCATCTTTCAGGAAGTTGCCCGAAATATGGGTAAACCCGTTGGCATAGGCCCCGAACGGCTTGCCCAATTCCTTCAACGCGCCCAAAGCCGCCGCCATCGATTCGGGCACCGAGCAATTGGCCAGCATCGCCGCCACCGGATAATCGCGCACCAACCGCGCCAGATCGGCCACGCGCTCACCCGAGCGGAGGCGCGCGCCGTCATGGTCATCGACCGACACCGACAGCCAGACAGGCTTGCCCGCCGCCTGCGCGCCGGCCAAAGCGCCCTCGGCCATCTCGACCGAGGCCATGGTTTCGCACAAAATCACATCGACATGGGCCGCCAAAATCTGCGCGATTTCGGCGTATTTGGGCACGGCGATGTCCAAAGGCTGGGTCAGATCGGGGCGATAGGATGCCATAAGCGGCCCCATCGACCCCGCAATCCGGCCCGCACCATGGGCGGCTTTGGCCTCGTGCGCCTCGGCCAGCGCACGCAGGTGCAGGGCATGAAACAACGGGTCCATCCCGAAGCGCTCCAGCCGGTCGTGGTGGATCGCATAGGTGTTGGTCGTGGCAATCGTGGCCCCGGCGGCAAAGTAATCGGCGTGAATGTCGCGCACCAGACCGGGGTGGTCGATCATCACACGGGTGGCCCAAAGCGGCGTCGGGTCATCGCCCGAGCGTGCGACAAGTTCCTGTCCCATGCCACCGTCAAGAAGGGTGATTGCTGCCATGTTGGCCTCCGTCGCTGCAGGGTAAAAGACTTAGCTATCAAGCCTGCGCTTGGGGCGAAAGCCCCTCTGGCAGGTCGTAGTAATCGCCTGCGTCTTGCGCGTGCCAGTGGCTGGCGATGGCAAGCCCCGTTGGCCCATCCAGCGCGCCTGCGGCAAAGCTGACATTGTCATCGCCTTCAAGCTGCCAGAATAGGCTTGACCCGCACGTATCACAAAACCCCCGCCGCGCTTGGGGCGAGGATTGGAACCATTTCAAGCCCTTGTCTTCAATCAAGGCAAACTGCACCAAGGGAACCGAGCTTGCCGCCCAGAAATGGCCCGAGGTTTTGCGGCACTGCGTGCAGTGGCACGCAATCACCGACCGCAGCGGCAAAGCCACCTCAAACACCACACCGCCGCACAGGCACGATCCGCGCATCAGTGGGCCTTTTCAAACACTTGCGCGAGCAAAGGCACCAGCCAATCCTCATCGTCTTGGGTAAAGGCGGCTGGCGTGTCGCTGTCTAAATCCAAAACCCCCAACAGCTTGCTCGCCCCGTTCCACACCGGCAAGACCAGTTCCGAACGGGTGGAGGAGGCGCAGGCGATATGGTCGGGAAACGCGTCAACATCCGGCACGTTCAGCACCCGCCCGGACCGCGCCGCAGCCCCGCAGACGCCTCTCGAAAACGGGATGACCAGACAGCCATGCCCGCCCTGATAGGGGCCGATTTTCAGCAACTCGGGGGCCACCACGCGGTAAAACCCCGTCCAATCGGCGAAATCGTGATGGTGGTGAATTTCGCAAACCACCGTGGCCATCAGCGCCACGGTGTCTGTCTCGCCTTGGGTCAAGGCAAGGATTGCGTCGGTAATCGCCCCTCTGTCCATCTTAATAGCCCAAAGCGCAGCCGTCTTTGCGCGGGTCAGAGGCCCCGATCAACACGCCGCTGTCCTGCATCAGGATATTCTGCGCCCCGCCCAAAGCATCGGGGGGCGTTATCACCTTATGGCCCATCTGCGCCAGCGTGTCGCGCACGCCTTGGGAATAGCCGCGCTCGACCTCCATCCCGTCGACCCACGAAAAGCTGCGCGGGGCGTCGACGGCGGCTTGCGTGTCCATCGCGTAATCCACCACGTTTGACACAAAGCGCGCATGCCCCGTGGGTTGATAGGCCCCGCCCATCACGCCAAAGGGCATAATCACCTTGCCATTGCGCTTGAGCATCCCCGGAATGATCGTGTGCATCGGGCGCTTGCCGCCTGCCAACTCGTTCGGGTGGCCTTCGGTCAAGCTAAAGCCCGCGCCGCGGTTTTGAAAGATGACCCCGAATTTCGACGAGGCCAGCCCCGCCCCAAAGCCGTAATAGATCGAATAGATCAGCGACACGGCCATACGGTCGCGGTCGACCACGCTGATATAGATCGTATCGCGGTGGATCGCCTCTGCCAGCGGATTGGGGGTGGGCGACGCGCGGTTGGGGTCGATCAGGGCGGCGAGTTTGGCGGCGGTGGCATCTGAGAGCATGTGATCCAGACGCGGGCTGTGTTCGGCAATAAAGCGGTTGCGCGTGTCATAGGCCAGTTTGCCCGCCTCGGCCTCGATATGGGCGCGCTGGGCGCCGAACGGGTCCATTGATTTCAAATCAAAGTGCTTCAGGATGTTCAGCATCAAGATCGCCGTAGCACCTTGGCCGTTTGGCGGATGTTCCAGCACGGTGACATCGCCATAAGTGCCCGCCACAGGGTCGCCCCACGTGCAGGCCGTGGCGGCCAAATCCTCAAGAGTATGCTGCCCCCCCAAAGCGTTAAGCGAGGCTATCAAATCCTCGGCCACCTCACCCTCGTAAAACCCTGCGCGACCTTGGCTTGCAACGCGGCGCAGCACCTCGGCTTGGCCGGGGGCGCGGAAGATTTGGCCGGCTTTGGGAACCGCGCCGTTCAGCAAAAAGAACTCCCGTGCTTTGCCTTGCAAGAACGGCGCATCGTCGGCCCAGTCAAAGGCCACACGCGGGGCCACCGGCACGCCCGCTTCGGCATAGTGGATGGCGGGGGCCAGAACACGGTCAAGGCCCAGCTTGCCCCAATCCGACGACAGACGGCAAAAGGCATCCATCGCGCCGGGCAGGGTCACAGCCTCGACCCCGCGCAGGGGCACGGTGCCGTGGCCCGCATCGCGCAAAGCGTCAGCCGTTGAGGCCGCAGGGGCACGGCCTGACCCGTTCAGCGCCAAAACCCGCTCGTCACCCGCAGGCTTGAGCAGAACAAAGCAATCCCCGCCAATCCCCGTCATCTGCGGTTCGCAAATGCCCAAAAGCACCGCGCCCGCAATGGCCGCATCCACCGCATTGCCGCCCGATTTCAGAATTTCCACCGCCGCTTGGGCAGCAAGGGGATGCGATGTCGCCACCATCCCGTTAGTGGCATAAACGGCCGACCGGCCGGGAAGTTGAAAATCACGCATGGCGCACCTCTTTTGGCGCAGCCTAGGATGGATTTTGGCCAAGGGGAAGATGGCGCACCAAGGCGCGGCCGCCTTAGTTCATCTGAAATTGCAGCGGATACCGCCCATCGGTGAAATCGCCAAACAGATCGGCCAGATCGGGGTGATCCACCGGTTCGCCGGTTTCATCCGGCACTAGGTTTTGCTCGGAGACATAGGCCACATAATAGCTTTGCTCGTTTTCCGCCAAAAGGTGGTAAAACGGCTGGTCCTTTGCGGGGCGCATCTCTTCGGGAATGTTTTCATACCATTCCTCGGTGTTGGAAAACATCGCATCCACATCAAAGACTACGCCGCGAAACGGGTGCTTGCGGTGCCGCAGCACTTGCCCGATGTGATATTTCGCCGCTGTTCTAAGCATCGCCGCAGTCTCCCTTTGGGGGTTTCATAATCCTGACACAGCCGAGTGTCCACAAAGCAGGCGCGCCGTCAGGCCAAGATGTGAGGTTCTTTCGGGATAGAATCGCTGTCTTTTTGGATCGCGCATCGATTTTGCGCACAAGTCTTTCGCTTGCCCATTGGAAAAGCTGTGATTTTCGGTTAATGCGGCACAAAATAGCACGAAGGCATGAGGGGCAGATGAGCAGAACTCTTCGAGCGGCGATCTTGTTGCTGTTTTTAGCCTCCTGCGGGGGTGGCAACTTTTCGGCGCCGCGCAACATGGATGATGCCTGTTCGGTCATTCATCAACGGCCGAGTTACCTCAAGGCGATGCAGGCCACCCAACGCAAATGGGGCGTGCCGATATCGGTGCAAATGGCTGTTTTATATCAAGAATCCAAATTCATCGGCAATGCGCGCACGCCGCACCAATATGCTTTGGGCGTCATTCCCATGGGGCGGCAAAGCTCGGCTTATGGCTATGCGCAAGCACTGGACAGCACTTGGGACGATTACCGCCAAGAACGTCACCGTGGCGGGGCGCGGCGCGACAATATCCGCGATGCGACCGACTTTATGGGTTGGTATATGGATACCACAACGACCGAGTTGGGAATTTCCAAATCAGATGCCGAAAGCCAGTATCTGGCCTATCATGAGGGCCGCAAGGGCTTTGCGCGCAAAAGCTACACGTCAAAGCGCTGGCTGATGGATGTGGCAGACGAGGTGGGTCGCCGTTCGCAGCTTTATCACGGCCAATTGGCAGGCTGCCTGCGTTAATTGTCCAGACCACGGCGTGCGGTTTCGGCATTGATCGAGAACACGCTATCCGCATAGCTGCCCCCCGTTTGCAGCGGCGATAAAACGACAGCGGTTTGGCCGCCCATGTCATCGGTAATGATCCATTGGGTTAGGGCGACGGGCGCTTCGCGAAAGACCAACTCAATGCTGCCGTAATCGGGATGTTTGGGGTCTTGGGCCGTGATATGCGTCGCACCGTCGACCTCGGCATGGGCTATGACCATAGCCGACCCTGCCAGATCAATCTTCGGCCCCAAAATCAGGTTCAACGGCGTGCGCGCCAGCGGATATTGCTCGGGCGGCTGGTTGGACTTGGCATCAAAAATCGCCACCATTTGGCCAGAGGCCAGCACAAGATTCTGGTCCGGCGGATCATATTCAAACCGCGCACGGTAGGGCCGCTGCAAAATCAACCGCCCCGTCGCAGTCGACCCATCGGAATTGGTCTGCACAAACCGCGCCTCGGCGGTGGTCAGGCTGTTAAGGTAAGCCGACAGGTCGTTCAACGACACCTCGGCCGCAGGTGCGGCGAGGGCGGGGATTGTGAGCGCGAGGGCGATGAGGGATATGCGGATGATTGACATGAACCCCTTATACCCCCAACCCCGCGCCCTTGCATCCCCCCAAGCGTCACATCGCCGAGAGAAGCGGGGGCCAACTGCTTGTGCTGAAAGGCGCAGGAAAGACGGTTAACGGTCGTTCGGGCCTTGTCCGGCGAGGATGGCAGGTTTGGCTTTGGCAATGCGGGTGCGGCGGGTGGAGTCTTGCTTAGGGGCGGTGAACTGCAAATTCCAACCGCGCTGACGACCGGGGGTAAGGGCATCAAAGGCGGCTTTGAAATAAGGGTCATCATCGAAGGCGTCGATCAGCGCTTGGGGAAAGGTCAGATCGCGCGACAGCGGCATGGCGGGTTTCAGCCCCGCCTGTTCGGCGGCGATGGCCCCTTGGATGAAAGCGCGTAGGGCAGGGGCCATGCTGTCAATCTGGGCGCTATCGGTGAATTTGATCACCCGCGCCGCTTGGCTGTTGGGGCCGGGTGGTTGCAGCAGGCCCATGGGGTCATCAAGCAATGCACCGTTGAAGAAGGATATCCAGCAGTGGTCTTTCAGACCCGCGATAGCGATCAGATTGGCGTCCTGAAAGGTATAGACCGGCTTATACCATTTGAAATCTTCGGTCAGCGCACTGGCCTGAAGAATGTGGCGGAGGGCGATAAGCTCGGTCTGCCAGCGGTCTTGCTTGGCAAGAAAAGCATCGACTTCGGGGTGGGTGGGCATGTGGATGACTCATGGGTCGGCGTAGTTTTGAAAAGTATAGATTTAAACACCTTACCCTAACATCCCCCCAGCAGCCTGACATCTGCGATCGATGCTTGAGGAGAACCTTGCTGAAGCGGATAGGGTATTGTGCTCGTTCGGTTTGATTGAGTCAAAGCTGCCTTGAGGACTGATTGGCCAATCCGTGCGGCTTGGTGAGGTGTGGCACAGGATATTGGGCGCGATGATGGATTCGCGCGGTCTTCTAAGCACTTAGCCTAACTTGACTAAGCCCATGATTCTGGTAAGCTTTCTATATGGACAGTACGTACAAAATCGACGGTGGCTTCAAGCCGACTCCGAAACGGTTCGCCGATTTGGATGGACCAGATTTTTTTCCGACACCTGCATGGGCCACCTATGCCCTAATCGACAATGAAAGCTTCCACGGCGATATTTGGGAAAGCGCTTGTGGAAATGGTGCCATGTCAGAGGTATTAAATAAAACTGGACAATCAGTTTTCAGTTCCGACCTGTATGATCGTGGATATGGGGAAAGTGGTATTGATTTCTTGAGTACAAACCGAAGTGTACAAAACATCGTCACAAACCCCCCTTACAATGCCGCAGAGGGGTTCGTGCAATCAGGACTGAAAAGCGCCGAGAAAAAGTTTGCACTGTTGCTGAGGTTAGCTTTTCTTGAGGGTGCTGGTCGGCAGCGTACCATATTCACCGACGCTCCCCCCTCACGTGTTTGGGTTTTCAGCGAGCGAATTACCTTTTACCCAGATGGAGCCATTCAAAAGGGCTCTGGAACCACTGCATACGCTTGGTTCGTATGGGACAAGAATGCTAGTGGAACCGAACTTAAATGGTTCAAGCCAGGTTACAAAGCTTTATATGGTTAAGGCTTGCGTGCGGCCAAGTAACGCCTGCCGGCTGCTGTGATCCGGTACCCAACGCGCGGAACGTGTTCTAGCCATCCCTCTGCTATGAAGTTGCCGTCGTTAACCGAATGGGATTTGATGTTCCGGATGAGTTGGTGCCACATTGGCTCGCCGTTCCGAGTTGTCGACGGTGCCCAATCTGAGGCCGTAAGCATGATTTTTTTGGGAATTTCTACCTTCAAGCGATAGAAACTTGCAGTGCCGTTTGTTTGCGCCGCAGCTATAATCAAAGTTGCAAGTGAAATCTGCTGTTCGTTCGTTGTTGTCATCTTTTGCGCCTAAGTTAAACACTTAAGTTTGTAATGATGGTTATCGAACGGTATGATTTCAAGCCCCTTCGTGAGCGAAACGATGAAAACCCCTCACCTCTCCTCGATCAATATCTCCCTCTTGCCCACATGGTTCGCAGCCGAGATCACGCTGTGCTCTTCCATCTGTTCCACCAGTTTGGCGGCCTTGTTATAGCCGATCCCCAGTTTGCGCTGGATATAGCTGGTCGACACTTTGCGGTCGCGCGCCACGATGGCGACGGCTTGGTCATACAGGCTGTCGTCCATCCCGTCCGAGCCCAGCCCCAACAGGCTGTCAATCTCGGCGGCGTTTTCGTCTTCGGGGCCTTCGACCACGCCCGACATATACTCTGGCGGGCCAAAGCTTTTGAGGTGCGCGACGATCTCTTCGACCTCTTCGTCGCTGACAAAGGGGCCGTGGATGCGGGTGATTTTGGCACCACCCGCCATATAAAGCATATCGCCCATGCCCAGCAGTTGTTCGGCCCCCTGTTCGCCCAAGATCGTGCGGCTGTCGATGCGCGAGGTGACTTGGAACGAAATCCGTGTCGGGAAGTTGGCCTTGATCGTGCCGGTAATCACATCGACCGAGGGGCGCTGCGTGGCCATAATCAGGTGAATCCCCGAGGCCCGCGCCATTTGCGCCAGACGCTGGATGCAGGCTTCGATCTCTTTGCCCGCCACCATCATCAGATCGGCCATCTCGTCCACCACCACCACGATATAGGGCAGGGTGACGGGGTCGAATTCATCGGTTTCAAACACCGGCTCGCCGGTGTTCTCGTCAAAGCCGGTCTGGATGGTGCGCTTGAACATCTCGTTCTTGGCCAAGGCTTCGCGCACGCGGCCATTATAGCCTTCGATGTTGCGCACGCCCATTTTGGACATTTTGCGGTAGCGGTCTTCCATCTCGCCCACCACCCATTTCAGGGCGACGACGGCCTTTTTGGGGTCTGTCACCACGGGCGAAAGCAGGTGCGGGATGCCGTCATAAACCGACAGTTCCAGCATCTTGGGGTCGATCATGATCAGGCGGCATTCTTGCGGGGTCAGTTTGTACAGCAGCGACAAGATCATGGTGTTGATCGCCACCGACTTGCCCGATCCGGTGGTGCCGGCAATCAACAGGTGGGGCATTTTGGCCAGATTGGCGACGATCGGTTCGCCGCCGATATCCTTGCCCAAGGCCAAGGGCAGGCGCAATCCGCTGTCGCCAAATTCCCGCGCCGACAGGATTTCACGCAGCACCACCTTTTCGCGCACGGCATTGGGCAATTCGATGCCGATCACGGTGCGCCCCGGCACGGTTGAGACCCGCGCTGACAGCGCCGACATCGACCGCGCAATGTCATCTGACAGCCCAATCACGCGTGAGGCTTTTAGCCCCGGCGCTGGTTCCAATTCGTACATGGTCACCACCGGGCCGGGCCGGACAGAGACAATCTCGCCGCGCACGCCGTAATCTTCCAGCACCGATTCCAGCATGCGGGCATTTTCTTGCAGCGCGTCGGTCGAGACTTGGTTGCGCTGGATGCTAGTGGCGGGGGTCAGCAGGCTGAGGGGCGGCAGTTCGTAGCCTGTGTCTGCATCAGCCTTGGCATCAAAGTTCAGGCGCGGTTGGGCTTCGTCCAAGGCTTGGCGCGAGGGGGTAGCCCGCTTGACCGTGGGTTGCACCAAGGTGACGATCGGGCGGCGATCGGCGGCCAGGGCGCTGCGCGAAAAGGCGGGAAGGTTGTCTTCCTGGTCATAGGCGTCCCAAATGTCGGCGGGGGGGTCATTGGCTTCGGAGGCAAGGCTGTGTTGCGCTGCCAAGGGTTTGGCCTTGGTGACAGGGGGTTCTGCAGCGCGCCGACCGGGGCTGGAGGTGCGCGTGTCAACCACCAACGGCGCGGCGCGCGGTGCGGGCTTTGCCTCGGCCGCAGGCAGTGACGTTGACCTTTGCGCATGAAGGTTGGGCCCTTGCGCGGAAGGTTGGGCATGATCTGCCGCGTCAGCGTCGATCACGTCATCGGGTGCCGTCTTGCGGAGCAAAACGCTTGCCCATTTGCCAAGCCCGATGCCACGCGGTTGCGTGCGCAAAGGTGCGGCGCGGTTGAAAGCCGGTGGCGGTGTTTCGTCGTCGGCCTCAACCATGCGGGCGGTGCCGTTGGCGGCAGCGCGGGCCATGTCTTTGGCGATTTTGCGTTGGGTATAAACTTCAGCTGCACGCTGGGCGTTGGTGGCGCGGCGGTCTTGCCAGCGCGCGCCGATGGTTTGAACCGCAGCGCCCGCGCCGTAAGCACCACGGCCAAGCGCAATCAGCACCCCGTTGAAGGCCACCAACAGCCCAAAGCCCAAGAACCGCGCGATCTGGCGCAGCTCTGCTATGCTAAAGCCCGTGACATAGAGCATTAGCGCCACAAAAACGGCTGCGATGATCAGCGTCAGCACCTTTAACGCCACAGCCGCGCTGCCCGGCATGATATTCAAAAGCGAGGCGAGGATTGTATCGCCAAACAGCCCGCCCAAGCCGAACGAATGGGGCCAAGATGCCCCCGGCACCAAGGTTGCGGCATAAACCGACCCCATCGCCACCGCGATCACGGCAAACATCAGGCGCGAAATGGCGCGGTTGGCCCCCTTGTGGCTGGCAAAGCGCACCCCCCACGCGACCAGCACCGTAGGAATGCACCACGACCCAAGCCCGCCCACCGTCATCAACGTCGAGGCGACAGAGGCCCCCAAGCGCCCCATCAGATTGTGTGCCACTTGGTCGGTCGCCACCATCCAGCCCGGATCATTGGCCGAGTACGACACCAACATCAGCGCAAAACCCACCGCTGCGACAATCAGCGCCACGCCAATCGCCTCACGCCCGCGCCGTTCCAGCATGGCTTGCACGCTTTGATCCAAAAGAGGGTCGCGCTGGCGGGTTTGATACGAGGCCATGGTCTTCCCTTTAGCGGTACAGGCAATCGCGCAGCCGGATCAGCCCCTGCTGCATTTCGTCTTTCGGCGCGACAAGCGCCACCCTTATGTAATTGGTGCCGGGGTTCACCCCCATCGCATCGCGCGACAGGTAAGCGCCGGGCAGCACCCGCACGCCGGTTTCGCGCCACAGCTTCAGGGCTGCCGCCTCGCCATCCTCGACCGGTAGCCACAGGAAAAAGCCGCCCTCGGGCAAGCTAAAGCCTTGCAGGCCTGCGAAAATCTCGTCCGCCGCATCAAACTTTGCGCGGTAAAGCGCCTGATTGGCCAGCACATGGGCTTCATCGCGCCAAGCGGCCTCAGACACCCGCTGCAAGGGCAGGGGCACAGGCGCACCGGCAAAGGCGCGCAGTTTGCGGATCTGTGCGATGCCCTGCGCCCCGCCTGCCACAAAGCCCGACCGCAGGCCGGGCAGGTTCGAGCGTTTGGACAGCGAATGAAAGCTAAAGACCCGCTCGGGGTTCGCGCCCAGTTCGGCGGCCACCTGCAAGATGCCGGGCGCGGGGGCGGTGCGCCAGATTTCGCAATAGCATTCATCGGCGAAGATGACGAAGTCATGCTTTTCGGCCAAAGCG
>JBAXLX010000093.1:0-10646 GCA_037134595.1 Pseudomonadota bacterium | reverse complement strand
TATTGGATGAACGTTGACCAGTATATCGGCGGCATCGAACACGCGATCTTGCACCTGCTGTACTCGCGCTTTTTCGCCCGTGCGATGCACAAAACCGGCCACCTTCCGGCGAAAGCGATTGAGCCTTTCAACGCACTCTTCACCCAAGGCATGGTGACGCACGAGATTTACAAGACCACCGATGCCAACGGCAGGCCAGTGTATCACTTGCCCGAAGATATCATCCGCTCTGACGCCGGGGCGACCTTGGCGGATGGCACGGTGGTCGAGGTGATCCCCTCGGCCAAGATGTCCAAGTCGAAAAAGAACGTCGTCGACCCGATGAACATCATCAGCGCCTTTGGGGCCGATACGGCGCGGTGGTTTGTCATGTCTGATTCCCCGCCCGAGCGCGATGTGGAATGGACAGCCTCGGGTGCCGAGGCCACGTTCAAGCACCTGTCGCGGGTTTGGGCTTTGTCGGTGCGCGTGGCCGAGATGCCGTTAGACCATAAGGGCGAAGGCGACGCCGACCTGCTGCGTGCCACCCACCGCGCCATTGCCGAGGTGACGGCGGGGATCGAGGGATTCGCCTTTAACAAGGCCATCGCCAAGCTGTACGAATTCACCAATGCCATCGGGCGCGCCTCAGCCTCGACCATCGCTATGAAAGACGCGCTGCGCATTCTGGCGCAACTGATGCAGCCCATGACCCCCCATATCGCCGAGGCGGTCTGGGCCGCCCAAGGCGGTGTCGGCCTATGCGCCCAAGCGCCTTGGCCCAAGGCCGATCCGGCCTTGCTGGAAGACGACACCGTGATCTTGCCGATCCAGATCAACGGCAAACGGCGGGCGGAAATCAGCGTGCCCAAGGCCATGCCTGCGGCAGAGGTTGAAAAGCTGGCCTTGGCCAACGAAGATGTGCTGCGCTTTTTGGCCGGGCAACCGATCAAAAAGCTGATCGTGGTTGCGGGGCGTATCATCAATGTCGTGGTCTAGACGCAGCCTGCTTGCGACATTGCCCTTGGCGCTGGCCGCTTGCGGCTTTGCGCCCGCTTACGGCACAAAAGGAACGGCGGCGGCTTTGATCGGCACGGTTCGCGCCGCCGATCCGACCGACAAAAACAGCTTTGATTTCGTCCAGCATCTTGAAGAACGCCTTGGCCGCCCGACCAACGCCTTTTATCAACTGGCCTATACGATCAAGACGGCCGGACTCGGCGCGGGCATTACGCCATCAGGGGCAATCACCCGCTTCACGATCACAGGCGGGCTGGATTGGACGCTGACCCGCCTGTCAGACCAGTCGCGCATGGCGGGGGGGCATATTGACGCCTTCACCTCGTATTCCGCCACGGGGTCGACCGTCGCAGGGCAAACCGCGCAAAGCGATGCCAATCTGCGGCTGATGCGGATGCTGGGGGATGATCTGGTGCTGCGGCTTATGGCGGCCTCCACCAGCTTTGCGCCATGAAACTGACGGGGTCAGAGGCGCGGCGGTATCTGGCCAAACCTGATCCGGCCAAGGCGGCCCTTGTGATCTTTGGCGAAGACGCGATGCGCGTGGCCCTGAAACGGGCCGAGGCGGTGCTGGCCTTGGGCGGCCCCGATGCCGACGCTGAGATGCGCCTCACGCGCATTCCCGCAGCCGACCTGCGCAAAGATGGTGCGGCCCTTCTGGATGCTATCAAAGCGCGCGGCTTTTTCCCCGGTGCGCGCGTGGTGGTGGTGGAAGATGCCACCGATGGGCTGACGCCCACTTTGCAAACCAGCTTTGATGCGTGGCGTCCGGGGGATGCCAATATCGTGGTGACGGCGGGCAATCTGACCACCAAATCCACCCTGAAAACGCTGGCCGAAAAGCACTTTGCCGTTATGTGCATCGGCCTTTACAACGACCCGCCGACCCGCGAAGAAATTGAGGCAGAGCTAAAGCGTGCAGGCTTCTCCCAAGTGCCCGGCGATGCCATGACAGAGCTGTTGACCCTCTCGCGCACTCTTGATCCGGGTGATTTTCGCCAAACCTTGGAAAAGATCGCGCTGTACAAGTTCCAAGACCCGCTGCCCCTGACCCCTGCCGAAATCGCGGCCCTTGCGCCGACCACGATGGAAACCGAAGCGGAAGACTTGCTGGACGCGGTGGCAGAATTGCAGATGGGTTCCATTGGCCCCATTTTGCGCCGCTTGGAAGGCCAAGGCGTTCTGCCCGTCGCCTTGTGCATCGCGGGCCTGCGCCACTTTACCATGCTGCATCTGATGTCCACCGATCCCGAAGGCCCCGCCGCAGGCTTTGCCGCAGCGCGCGGCTTTTACAAACGGCGGGATCGGATGATGAAACAAGCGGGCACCTGGACGGCACGGCAGATCGAAAAGGCCCTGTCTTTGCTGGTGGAAACCGACATGACGCTGCGCTCAACCTCGCGCGCACCAGCGATGGCGGTGATGGAGCGCACTTTGATTCGCATCGCGCGGCGTGAGCGTTAGGGGACGAGCGTTAGGGCGCGGGGCAGCCCCGGAATTCGACCGCTTTGCCCTTGGCCAACACGGTGACAGTCACAGCCGAGCGGTCCAGCACAAACGGCGCGCCTGACGGGGGCACCAGATCAGTGGCGGCTGACAAAACACCCCCAGACCGCGCCACCTGTGCCTCGGCCACCCAGACAGCGCGGTCGTCGGTTTCAAAGACCACGGTTTCTTCTGACCCCAGCGGCGGCAAAGCCAAGTGCGCTTGCACGTGCAAGCCATCGGCAATGGGGGCCACCACACAGGTGGCACCTTGGGCGAGCTTGGGCTTGTCGGCCAAGGCTGCCCGAATCTTGCTGTCTTTGGCCCCACTGCCTTGCAAAACGGCGGCAAAGGTCAGGCGGGCGGGCATGCAGATATCATGGCAAATGCCCAGATCCATCTTCAGCGCCACCGTCACGGGCTGGGTTGGGTCTTGGGCCACCACTTCGACCGGCAGGACCAGCTCGTTCAGATAGCCGATGCTTTTCATCCCGTTCAGCGCAATGACCTGCGGGCTTGGCCAATGAAACTGCACGTTTTTCAGGTTGGTCGATCCGGCCCAATCAAACACCGGCGGTATCCCCGCCTCGCCCGGAGCGCGCCAATAGGTTTTCCAATCGGGCGCAAGATGCAGGTCAAGGGCGGCCATGTAATGGCCATTGGCCAGTTGCCAGCCCGATAAAAAGCCCGCCTGGACAATGTCATCCTGACTTTGCGCAAAAGCGGGGCTGGCCAGACACAGCGAGAGAAGGGCATATCGGAACATGGTGCCACTCTAGGCGGGTCTTTGCGGCTTAGAAACCCCGTCCAGATCACATTGCGGCGACAGGATGTGAAGGGGGTTGAGGATGGCTGCCCTTCGTCCCATCTTGAGGGCGGAGGAATCAATGGAATTGACAGGTAAAGTGCTTGTGGCCATGCCGGATATGGGCGATCCGCGCTTTGAACGCGCGGTGATCTTGATGTGCAGGCATTCCACCAGCGGGGCTATGGGGCTGATTTTGAACCAGCCCGTGCCGGATCTGCGCTTTCATGACCTTTTGGCGCAGTTGCATATCCCGCGCGGCGATCAGGCCCGCGACATTCGTTTGTTGATCGGCGGACCGGTCGAAAGGGGGCGGGGCTTTGTGCTGCATTCCGCCGACTACCAAAGCGGCAATGCCACGATCGCCGTAGGGTCTGGCTATGGCATGACCACCACGCTGGATGTGTTGGAAGCGCTTGGCCACGGGCGCGGGCCGTTGCAGGCGATCATGGCTTTTGGCTATTCCGGCTGGGGCGCTGGCCAGCTAGAGGGCGAGATTGCCCGCAACGACTGGCTGATCGGCGATGCCTCGGATGGGTTGGTCTTTGGCGCTGAGGCTGAGCGCAAATGGGCCTTGGCTTTGGGCAGCATGGGCGTCAACCCCATGGCCCTATCGCCCAGCGGCGGGCGGGCGTAAAAGGACGCTTCAGGCGCAGTTTTGGGGCGAAGGATCATCTGTCATGGGCGAAAACTGCAGGCTTTTGGCCCATGCTTGACGCTTTGGTCATAGGCGCGGGGCCTGCCGGCCTGATGGCCGCTGAAGAGCTGGCCAAGGCTGGCTTGCGGGTGGTGATCTGTGACGCCAAACCCTCACCCGCGCGCAAGTTTTTGATGGCGGGCAAATCGGGGCTGAACATCACCAAGGCCCAAGCCCTGCCCGCCTTTACCGCCACCTATCAAAGCCCGCAAATGGCCCCGATTCTGGCGGCCTTTGGGCCAGAGGCGGTCATGGACTGGTGCCGCGCCCTTGGGGTTGAGGTCTTCACCGGCTCCTCTGGCCATGTGTTTCCCAAGGCGATGAAAGCCTCGCCGCTTTTGCGGGCATGGCTGGCGCGGCTGGCGGGGTTGGGTGTGGAACTGCGCTGCCGGTGGCGGTGGGTGGGGTTTGAGGACGGCTTTGCCTTTGACACCCCGCAGGGCCGCAGCATTTTGCACCCCGCCGTCACGGTTTTGGCATTGGGCGGGGCCAGTTGGGCGCGGCTGGGGTCGGATGCGGCTTGGGTGCCGTGGTTGGCACAGGTGGGGGTTGCGATCACCCCGTTTGAACCCGCCAACATGGGCTTTTGTGTGGAGTGGTCGCCGCATATGGCCAAGCATTTCGGGCAGGCGGTCAAAGGTGTTGCCCTGTGCGTGGGTCATCGGCGCGAGCGGGGGGAGTTTATCGTATCTTCCAAAGGGATCGAGGGGGGCGGTGTCTACGCCGTCTCGCGCGATCTGCGCGAAGGTGGGGCTTTGACGCTGGACCTGATGCCCGATGTGACTAAGGAAGACGTGGCGCGCCGGCTCGGGGCGATGAAATCCTCTGAGACCCTGGCCAACCGTTTGCGCAAGCTTGGTCTGTCGGCCACGGCCACGGCCTTGATCATGGAATTTGGCCGGTCTTTGCCCATAGGCGAGGCCGTGAAAGCCCTGCCGATCCCGCTGGGCCCGCCCCGCCCGATGGACGAGGCGATTTCAGTGGCAGGCGGCATAGGCTTTGCCAGCCTAACGCAAGGCTTGGAACTTCGCGCCTTGCCCGGCACATTTGTTTGCGGCGAAATGCTGGATTGGGAGGCACCGACCGGCGGCTATCTGCTGACCGGATGCCTTGCAACGGGCTGCTGGGCTGGACGCGCGGCAGCGCAAGCTGTGGGATGATAAAATCCCCCGGGGATTCGGGGCGATGCCCTAACCCCGGGGGTGTTTTGCAAGGCTTACGACAGCAGCGTCACAACACCGGTTTCCAGATCATAGATGCCGCCGACGATCTTAAGCTGACCTGCCTCGACCAATTCTTTCAGAACAGGGCTTTTTTCGGTCAAGGCAGCCACGTTCAGGCGCACATTGGCCTCGGCCACACCCTCGACAAATTCGGCGTTCTTCGAGGAACGTTCACCGGTCAGCGGGGTTGCTGCGACAGCGGGCTCGATTTCGTCCAACAAAGTGGTCAGGGCATCGCCCACAACGGCCTTGTCGATCGCGCCTTTGACAGCCCCGCAATGGCTGTGACCCAGAACCATGATCGCCTTGGCCCCAGCCACTTTGGCACCATATTCAAAGCTGCCGATCACTTCGGTCGTCGCGACGTTTCCGGCCACACGGGCGACAAAAATGTCGCCGATCTGCTGGTCAAGCACCAGTTCGGGCGACGAGCGCGAATCCATGCAGGCCAGAACGCAGGCGAAGGGGGTTTGCTTTTCTGCCGTGGCATCGCCAAGTGCCAACTGGTCACAGTGCAGCGACTGGCCCGCAACAAACCGCGCGTTGCCTTCGACCAGAAACTGGATGGCTTGATCGGGCGAGATGGCTTTGAGCGATTCGGCGTCAAAATGGGTGCAATCGGCCCGCGCCACACCGGCGGACATCGCGGCCATAGCGGCGGCAAGGCCAAAGAAATGACGGCGGCCAAAGACCGGTTGGGCATCTTGGGTGGTTTCACATTTTGTGCACATGTGTCGTCTCCGTAATGAAGGATTTGATTTTCGTGGGCCAGATTTGGCTTGTTTGTGTGATTGCTGTGTAAAAACCGAGTAAAAAATGTCACATTGTACGGAAGATAAATATTCAGGCAAAAGAAATATCTTTTGGAGTGTCAGGCATCACTTCTGGGCAACCGCCGCTTGCGCGGTGTCACGGGTCAAATAATAAGCGGCCAATATTGGCAGAAATGTCGTGGCGAAAACCACGATGGCGACAACGTTCGTAACGGGGCGTTGGCGTGGGCGGATCAACTCGTCCAGCATCCAAATGGGCAGGGTTTTTGACGCAGCCCCCGTGCCTGCGGTGAAGGTGGTGACGATCACCTCGTCAAAACTTAAGGCAAAGGCCAGCATTCCGCCGGCCAAAAGGGCTGTGCCAAGGTTGGGCAGCAGGACATAGCGAAAGGTTTGAAAGGCATTGGCCCCAAGATCGGCCGAGGCCTCTAGGATCGCGCCCGACAGGCGGCGCAATCGCGCCACGGCGTTGTTGTAGACGATGACGATGCAAAAAGTGGCATGGCCCAGCACGATTGTGATCCAGCTGAAATCCAGATGCAGAATGGGAATGGCGGAGCGTAGGGCGATGCCCGTGACCACGCCGGGTAGGGCGATGGGCAGGACGACCAGCAAAGACAGCGACTCGCGGCCCCAGAACTTGGCCCCTGCCATGGCTGCAGATATCAGCGTGCCTAAGATCAGCGCGATCAAGGTCGAGAACAGCGCGACCTGAAGCGACAAGATCAACGGCGGCCAAATGTCGGACCGCGCCCAAGCCACGGCGAACCATTGCGTGGTCAAGCCGGGTGGGGGGAAGGCGAAAGATCGCTCTTCGGTGGTGAAGGCGTATAAAAAGATCAACACGATGGGCAGATGCAAAAAGGCAAGCCCCGCCGCAGCCGCCACTTTCAACCCGCGTGAGGCGTTAAAGGGCATCAAAAGCCCCCGCTTTGCGTGCCAGCGTCAGATAGACCAGCATGATCAGGATCGGGATCACCGCAAAGGCCGCAGCCAAGGGCACATTGCCCGCCGTGCCTTGCAACTGATACACCGCCATGCCGATAAAACTGGCCGAAGTGCCGATGATCTGGGGGATGATGTAATCGCCCAAGGTCAGCGAAAAGGTAAAGATCGACCCTGCAATCACCCCCGGCAGGGCCAAGGGCAGGGTCACTGTCCAAAAGGTCTGCCGCGCGGTGGCCCCCAGATCGGAGGAGGCTTCCAAAAGCCCCAAGGGAACCCGCTCGATCGCCGCCTGCATGGGCAAGATCATGTAGGGCAGCCAGACATAGCAAAAGACAATAAAGGTCCCAAGATAGGAACTGGACAAAGACGCCCCGCCGACAAAGGGCAGGGCAAGGGCCGCGTTCAAAAGCCAGTCGGTGTGGGTGGCGCTGGCCGCCCAAGTGACGATGCCCTCTTTGGCAAGGATCAGTTTGAAGGCATAGACCTTGACCAGATACGAGCTCCACAAAGGCAGCATCACGCCCAAATAAAACACCGCTTTCCAGCGCCCCCGCGCATAGCGGGCGGCGTAATAGGCCACCGGAAAGGCGATGATGGCCGAGGCCAGGGTGACGGCCAGCGCCATCAAAAGCGTGCGCAGGATGATCGACAGGTTGGCGGGGCTGGCAAGTTTTGCATAGGTGGTCAGGGTGAATTGAGGAACCACAAGGCCCGAGAAGTCGTCAAAGCTGTAAAAGGATTGCACCAGCAGGGCCGCCAAAGAGCCTAAGTAGATCATCCCCAACCAAAGCAGCGGTGGTGCGAGCAAAAGGCCAAGCAACAGTTTGGGACGGCGCCAGAAAACGCCGGTCAGGCGCGAGGCGATGGTTGTAGCGGCAAAGATCGCGGGGCTCATGGGCGCGCACGCGGTGGAAAACGATTTTTCTGCGAAAAATCAAGGGCCTCCGGCGGGAGTATTTGGCAAATCGCAAGGGGTTTGGGATGGGTCATGGGGCGTCGCCCAACAGGTGCAACGCCTCTGGTGCGAAGGTCAGGGTCACTCGGCTGCCTTCGGCGGGCACCGGTGATCCGGCGGGTAGGAAGGCGGCAAGGTCGGTGCCGTGCAGGGTCAGGCTGATGCGGGTGCCGGTGCCAAGGTAGCGGTGGCTTTGCACCACGCCGCTGATGGGGCCGCTGTCGGCCAAGCGCAGCGCTTCGGGGCGCAGAGAGGCCCATTGGGCCGGGCCGCCGAGTGCTTGGGTCAAGGCGGGCGGCAGCAGGTTTGACGAGCCTACGAAATCGGCCACAAAGCGGGTGGCGGGTTGGGTGTAGACTTGCGCCGGCGTGCCGATCTGGGCGATTTTGCCCTTGTCAAAGACGGCGAGGCTGTCGGCCATGCTCAGCGCCTCACCCTGATCATGGGTGACGAAGATGAAGGTCAGGCCAAGACGGCGTTGCAGGGCTTTAAGCTCGTCCTGCATCGCTTCGCGCAGTTTCAGGTCCAGCGCGCCGAGCGGTTCATCCAGCAGCAAGACCTTGGGTTCGTTGACCAAAGCCCGCGCCAAGGCCACCCTTTGGCGTTGCCCGCCGCTAAGTTGGGCCGGTTTGCGCGCGCCGTAATCGGCGAGTTTCACCACGTCTAACATGGCTTCGGCCTTGGGCAGACGTTGGGCTTTGCCCATGCCTTTGACCATCAGCCCATAAGCCACATTGTCCAGCACGCTGAGATGCGGAAACAGCGCGTAGTCTTGGAACACCGTGTTCACGTTGCGCAGATGCGGCGGCACCGCCGAGACATCTTGCCCGAAGATGTGGATCGCCCCGTGATCGGGCCGCTCAAAGCCCGAAATCAGCCGCAGACAGGTGGTCTTGCCCGAACCAGACGGCCCCAGCATGGCAAAGAACGCGCCCTCGGCCACGGTCAGGTCTACGCCATCGACGGCTTTGACTGGACCGAAATGGCGGGTGACGGCGGAAAAGGTGACGGCGGGGGTTTGGGGCATGGGCAACCAGTTTGGCAAAAAGTCCGGGCCGTGGGGGACGGCCCGGACCTAAGGGGATAGTTGGGCGCTTAGTTGCCGCCGACCACGGCCATGTAGTCTGTCACCCATTGCGCATAGGGCACGCAGGCCCCTGCACCTGCGGCGCAATCGGCGATCGGGGTGGTCCAGAAGTGGATCTGCTCGAACGTGTCCGCGCCATTGGCTTTGCACCCTTCGGCGGTTTGCTGGCCCGAACCGTCGGTGCAAGCGGCCGGCACCACGGGGACAGAGCCGAACCAGACCGACAGGTCGGATTGCAGGTTGGAATTGAGCGTATGTTCCATCCACTTATAGGCACAGGTCGGATGTGGCGCATCGGTGGCCATCATGGTGGTGTCAGACCAGCCCGTCGCCCCCTCTTGCGGCACGGTCGAGGCGACGGGGAATTTCTCGCCCTGCAACAGGTTCACCTGATAGGGCCACGAACTGGCGGCCACGATGCCTTCGTTCTTGAAATCATCGGTTTGGGTGGCCGCATCGCTCCAATAACGCGAGACGAGTTTGCGCTGGCCGCGCAGCAGGTCAAGGGCTGCGGCATATTGCGGCGGGGTCAGTTGGTAGGGGTTGGTGATGCCCAGTTCGGGCTTGTGCGCCATCAGATACAGGGCCGCATCCGCGATATAGATCGGCCCGGCATAGGCTTGCACCCGCCCGACATTGCTTTTGCCATCGGGCAAATCGCCCTCTTCAAAGATCACGCCCCAAGAGGTCGGCGCTTGGGCGAAGACCTCGGTATTGTACATCAGCACATTGGGCCCCCACTGATAGGGCACCCCGTAGTGCTTGCCGTCCACGGTAAACCAAGCGCCGTCTTTCAGCCGCGCGTCCAGCTTGTCCCATGACGGGATCAGGGCGGTGGTGATCTCTTGCACCTTCTTGCCCGCAACCAGCCGCAGCGAGGCATCGCCCGAGGCGGTGACAAGGTCAAAGCCGCCTTGGTTCATCAGCGTCACCATCTCGTCCGAGGTGCCGGCGGTTTTGACATTGACCTTGCAGCCAGAGGTTTCTTCAAACTTGGTGATCCAGTCGAAAGACTTGTCGCTTTCGCCGCGCTCCATATATCCCGGCCAAGCCACGATATCGACCTCGCCTTCCCCATCCCCCAGCGCTGTCACTTGGGCGGTAAGGGGGGTGGCCAAGCTGAGGGCCAAAAGCCCTAGACCCATCCATTTCAAGCTGTGCATCGCAGGCTCCCATATCTGTGCGCCTTGGGCGCTATTTGAAATACTGCGGCGAAGGGTAGACGAGGTGGGGACGGACGCAAGGGAATTTTCGGACAAGATGCGCGGTTTGCGCCGTTGCAAGCGGGGGTTTCACACCCCCGCACCCCCGTGGAGTATTTGACCCAAGATGAAAGATCACGCCCCGGACATCGCGCAGAGCAGGGCTGCGCGGTCGCGGGTGATCAGCGTGGCATAGGCGGCAAGCTTTTGCGGGGTGAAGTGGTGCTCTTCGGCGAGCAGGTTCACGGTCCCCAACACCGGCCCATCGGGCGCAAAGATCGGCACGTTGATGCACGACCCAAGCCCCAGCGAGGTGATCAGCGCGTGGTCAAAGAAATAGCGCGCAAATTCAGGCGTGGTGTTGGCCACAAAGACCTGCCGCGCTGTGATGCACTGGTCATACCAGCCGTCGCGGGTAATGGGTTTGGTGCCCGACACGGGGTATTCCACTGGGTGAGAAGTGTAGGCGCGG
>JBAXLX010000092.1:0-10653 GCA_037134595.1 Pseudomonadota bacterium | reverse complement strand
GTGGAGCTATAGCCAGTAAAGCGGTGTATTGAGATCGGCTTCGACCCCTTGAATGCGGTCGCCCCATAGGCGCAAGATCAAAGAACGGGCGGCTTCAAAGCCGCCATCGACATAGACGGCGGCAATCACCGCCTCTAGCGCGTCACCCAAAAGCGCCTCTTTGCGCCGCCCACCCGAGATCATCTCGGACCGGCCCAGCTTTAACACCTCGCCCAAGCCGTAAGCACGGGCGACATCGGCGCAGGTTTCCTTGCGCACAAGGGCGTTGAACCGCGGCGCAAGCTGGCCCTCGGCGGCGGCGGTATCGGCTGACAGCAGCGCTTCGGCCATGACAAGGCCCAAAACCCGGTCGCCCAGAAATTCCAGCCGCTGGTTATCGACCCGCGTGGGAGAGGACATCGAGGCATGGGTCAGCGCTTGCACCAAAAGCTCAGGCGCGCGAAAGGCATAGCCGATGGCGGCCGTAAAGGCCTGAATATCGCCGGAAAGCTTCACTCAACCGCCTTAAAGAAGCGGTCGGCGCGCCACGTCCAGAATTGGAACAGCGAGGATCCGGCAGAGGAGAAGATGATCCGGTCGGCGCGGCCCACAAGGTATTCGGCAGGCACCATTCCCACGCCGCCGACATTTTGGGCAAAGCGGCTGTCCATCGAATTGTCGCGGTTGTCGCCCATGAAGAAATAATTGCCCTCGGGCACGGTGAAGACATCGGTGTTGTCGGCATAGCCGTTCATGTCGATGTTCAAGACATCATGCTTGATGCCATTGGGCAAGGTTTCGATGGCGCGGATCTTCTCGCAGGTGCCGCCATTGCCCACGGGCGCATTCGAGCAGCGCGGGGAATTGCCCATGGAGCCTTGGGCCTCGTAAATTTCGGTGAAGACACCGGCGTCGACTTGCGGGGCCTCGGTGCCGTTGATGTAGAGCATGCCGCCTTTGACTTGGATTTTGTCACCGGGCAGGCCGATCAGGCGTTTGATGTAATCCTCGCCGTTGACGGGGTGGCGAAACACCACCACATCGCCGCGCTGCGGGTCGCCCGACAAGAGCGGCAGTTTGATGCGGCCGGGGATCGGGCAAGCGGCAAAGGGGCAAGAATAGCGCGAGTAACCGTAGGCCATTTTGTTCACGAACAAAAAGTCGCCGATCAGCAGCGTGTCTTTCATCGATTCTGACGGAATCCAGAAGGGCTGGAACAAAAGTGTGCGAAACAGGCCCGCGATCAGCAGGGCATAGACAACCGTCTTGATGGTTTCGACGATACCGCCGTCAGATTGCTGCTTTTTGGCCATGGGATGCGCTTTCGTGAAAGGTTTGGCGCTAGATGCGCGGGAGTGCCCTAAGAGTCAAGAAGAAGGCGGGTTTTGATCGGTCACTTGCGCGCGAAGCGGCGGGGAAAGGGGCAAAGCCTCGATCACGACAAAGGCTTGGGCCCAAGGGTGATCATCGGTCAGCGTCACATGCACCACGGCGCGGTGGTCTGGCGGGGTCATTTCGGCCAGACGTTGGGCGGCCCATCCGCTGAGGTGCATGACGGGTTGGCCCGTCCACAGGTTGGACACGGCCATGTCGCGCCATGCAATGCCCATGCGCAGACCGGTGCCTAAGGCCTTCGAACACGCCTCTTTAGCGGCCCAGCGTTTGGCATAAGTGGCGGCTATGGTATGGGGGCGGCTGTCGGCCTTGGCTTGTTCTTGGGCGGTGAAAACACGGGTCAAGAAACGTGTGCCAAAGCGGGCAATCGTGCCTTCGATCCGCTCGATGTTGGCAAGATCGCTTCCGATGCCGAGGATCATATCTAAGCAGCCCTGCTTTTTGCGGATGCAGGCTGGATATAGGCTGCGCGCCGATAAGTCGAGCAAGCCTTCGGGGTCACGATTTTTCTGCGAAAAATCGGTTTGCGCCGCGGCAAAGGGCCTGCGTCCATCGCAGCGGTTGGTCATGATTTTTCGCAGAAAAATCGGGTTCGGGGCCGGATGTCAGGCTGGGGTGCGCGCCAGATCCATCCGGTGGCGCATTTCGGCTAAAGCGTCTTCCAGACCTAAAAAGATCGCCTCTCCGATCAGGAAATGGCCTATGTTCAACTCCATCACCTCGGGGATGGCGGCGATGGGGCCAACGTTGTCATAGGTCAGGCCGTGGCCGGCGTGCACCTCTAGGCCCAAAGCATGGGCGAGGGTTGCGCCTTTTTGCAGGGCGTTAAGTTCAGCTTCGGCCTGCGCAAAGTGGCCTTCGGCATGCAGGTCAGAATAGTGGCCGGTGTGCAGTTCCACCACCGCCGCGCCAATTTTGGCCGAGGCTTCGATTTGTCGAGGGTCGTGGCCGATGAACATCGACACCCGCGCCCCTGCGGCTTTGAGGGGTGCGATGAAATGCGCCAGACGGTTTTCATCGCCCGCCACATCAAGCCCGCCTTCCGTGGTGCGTTCGGTGCGCTTTTCGGGGACGAGGCAAACGGCGTGGGGCTTGGTGGCCAGCGCAATCGCCTGCATCTCTGCCGTTGCGGCGCATTCGAAATTCAGCGGTATGCCAAGGCCTGCTTTTAGGGCGGCGATGTCGCTGTCGCGGATATGACGGCGGTCTTCGCGCAGGTGGGCGGTGATACCGTCAGCGCCCGCCATCTCGGCCAAGAGAGCGGCGCGCAATGGATCGGGCCAAGCGCTGCCGCGCGCGTTGCGCACGGTGGCGACGTGGTCAATATTCACGCCAAGGCGCAATTTTCCAAGGTATTCCATGGCTTTCACCTCACTTCTATAACGATCTCTTAGACGGGTTCGGCATCTGTGGGAAGAGCGGTCACAGGGCGCGTCCGCCGGGGGTTTCCCACCCCCAGACCCCCGGGGGATATTTGGGCCCATGTGAAAGGGATCAAGGGCGCGCTTTTCGGGCCAAGGTGCGTTTGCGGCGCAGGGTTTGGGCGGCGGTGACGAGGGGAAGGGTGGCCCAAGCGCAAAGCGCCGAGGTGACCAAGCCGGGCAGAATGGAGCCTATCAGATAGGGGAAATAGATGCGGTGCCAGAAGAGGATCAGACCCTCCCAATGGGCGGTTTCATCGGAAAACGCGGCGCGCAGATTGTGCCACAGGTCCTGACCCGCCGCCGCAAAGGCTGCAAAGACGCCGTTGACGCTGACGCTGTCTGAGGTGCCCAGCATCCAGTGGCCGAGGTGCAGCGACACCAGCGCGATAATGGGCGTGGTGATCGGATTGGACAAAAGCGTGCCCAGAACCGCTGCCAGCACATTGCCACGCAACGCCCAAGCCAGCAGGGCGGCAACCGGCATCTGGATGCCGAAGAAGACCGGCGGGAAGTTGGCAAAAACGCCCACAAAGACCCCGCGTGCCACGCGGTGGGGCGGATCGGGCAAGCGGCGCAGCCTGTGCCACAGGTAGACCACTGCCCGCTTGATCCCGCCCTTGGGGTAGATCTGCTGGCGGGCCCATATCGCCCAAGTCTCGGGTTTGGCGCGCTTAAACACTTGGATCCCTTGCCCTTTTGGCTTAGGGCTTGCGGGTCACATTGCGCACCCGCGCCACCTGCGCCACATCCGTTTCAGCCTCTAGCGCGGTCATGACCATGTGAAAATGTTCGACATCGCGCAGGTCTACATCAATCAGCAGCCTATAGAAATCTGGTTTGCGTTCGATGAATTTCAAGTCCGAGATATTGGCTTTCTGCTCGCCGATCACGGTGCAGATGCGGCCCAAAACGCCGGCATCGTTGGAAATCGCCACATCCAGCGTCACGGAATAGGCCGGTGCATGGCGGCCCGAATGCCAGTGCAGATCGACCCAGCGGGCGGGTTGTTCTTCCAGCTCTTCCAGCGCACGGCAGTCGATGGCGTGCACGATCACGCCGCGACCGGGATAGGTGATGCCGACAATCCGCTCTCCGGGGACGGGTTGGCAGCATTGCGCGCGTTTGAAGGTTTGATCGGCGCCTAGGCCAATCACCGGGCGCTGGGTGTCAACCTCGTCTTTTTGCGAGGTGGACAGTTCGGGGTAGAGGGTTTCCAGCACCTTGCGCGCGGTCAGTTCGGCCGAGCCCAAGCGCGCCAGAAGTTCGGTCTCATCGCCAAGGCCGAGCATTTTGGCAGCGGTGCGCAGGGCTTTGTCGGTGGCTTTGCGGCCGACATGGTCAAAGGCGGCGCGGGCCAGTTCTTGGCCGAGTTTGACAAACCGGCCGCGATCTTCTTCGCGCAGCGAGCGGCGGATGGCGGCTTTGGCGCGGCCTGTGCTGACGATGTCGATCCACGAAGACTGCGGGCGCTGGCCTTCGGCGGTGATGATCTCGACCGATTGGCCGTTTTTCAGCCGCGTCCACAGCGGCACGCGGATGCCGTCGATCTTGGCCGACACGCAGGAATTGCCGATGCGGGTGTGGATGGCATAAGCGTAATCCAGCGGTGTTGCCCCGCGCGGCAGTTGCACCACATCGCCTTTGGGCGAAAAGCAAAAGACTTGGTCGGAATACATCTCAAGCTTGACGTTTTCCATGAACTCGTCGTGGTCGCCTTCGTTCAGACGCTCGGTCAACTGGGCGATCCACTTGCCTGGATCGACGGCAAAGGGGTTCTTGGCGCGCACGCCTTCGCGGTAGGCCCAATGGGCGGCAACACCGGCCTCGGCCACTTCGTGCATTTCGCGGGTGCGGATCTGCACCTCGACCCGCTTGCCATCGCGGCCGGAAACCGAGGTGTGGATCGACCGGTAGCCGTTGGATTTGGGCTGGCTGATGTAATCCTTGAACCGCCCCGGCACAGCGCGCCAGCGTTGGTGGATCAGCCCAAGGATGCGGTAGCAATCGCCCATATCCTGACAGATGATGCGAAAGCCGTAGATGTCAGACAGGCGCGAGAAGGCCAGATCTTTTTCCTGCATCTTGCGCCAGATCGAAAACGGCTTTTTGGCGCGGCCGTAAACATCGGCCTCGATCTTGCCGCGCTCTAGCTCGGTGCGGATATCGGCGGTGATCTGGTGCACCACATCGCCGGATTCTTTTTGCAGGGTCAAAAAGCGGCGGATGATGGAATTGCGCGCTTCGGGGTTTAGCACGCGAAAGCCCAGATCTTCCAGTTCTTCGCGCATCCATTGCATGCCCATGCGGCCAGCAAGAGGCGCATAGATATCCATCGTCTCGCGGCTTTTGCGGGCCTGCTTTTCGGGCGGCATGCTTTTGATCGTGCGCATGTTGTGCAAACGGTCGGCCAGCTTGACCAAGATCACCCGCAGGTCTTTGGACATGGCCATGAACAGCTTGCGAAAGTTTTCCGCCTGTTCGGCAGCCCCCGAAGACAGTTGCAGGTTGGTCAGTTTGGTCACACCGTCGACCAGTTCGGCCACATCATGGCCAAAAAGACGCTCGACTTCGGTATAGGTGGATTTGGTGTCTTCGATCGTATCATGCAGCAGGGCTGTGACGATGGTGGCATCATCCAGCATCTGTTCGGTCAGAATGGCGGCGACTGCGACGGGATGGGTGAAATAGGGCTCGCCCGATTTGCGCATCTGGCCGTCGTGCATTTTTAACCCGTAGGCATAGGCCTGCCGGATCAGATCAGCGTTGGTGCGGGGGTTATAGTTGCGGACGAGGGCGATCAGGTCTTCGACGTCGATCATCCTCGTCCTGCCATTTCTGCGCTACACGCTCAGTTGTCGCCTTGCGCTTCCATCAGCGCGCGCAGCAGTTTTTCTTCGGACATGTCGTCTTGCATCGGGCGGTCCATCTCGCCCGACATCAACAGCGCCATTTGATCTTCTTCGGGCTCGTCAACCTCGATCTGGGTTTGATAGCTTTCGATCATCCGCTCGCGCAGAACCGAGGCAATCTGGGTTTCGTCCGCGATCTCGCGCAGGGCGACGACCGGGTTCTTGTCGTTGTCGCGGTCCACCGTCACGGCAGAGCCGGACTGGATCTCGCGGGCGCGGTGCGCGGCCAGCATTACCAGTTCGAACCGGTTCGGAACCTTGTCAACGCAGTCTTCAACCGTCACGCGGGCCATGGATGCTCCAATAGTTGGGGGCTCGGGAAGGGCCTAGATAGTCTTGTGAAATTCTCTTGACAAGCGGCAAATGGGGTTGGGTGTCCGATCAAATCAGGCGAATGCTGTCTATTTCGCTTTGCGGCAGGGCTTTGAGCATTTGCACAACGGTTTGACCGCGCACAGGGTGGCGCCAATCGGGGGCGATATCGGCCAAGGGCACCAGCACAAAGGCGCGATCTTGCAGGCGGGGGTGGGGCAGAATCAGCTGGTCTGGCGCGACTTGGCTTTGAAGGGCGGGGGCAAGATCGGCCCAGTGCTGCCACACGGTGGCGTCGGGCAAAACGGCATCACCCATGGCGATCAGATCAAGATCTAGCGTGCGCCCTGCCCAGCGGGTGGTTCTGGCGCGGCCAAACTGTGCCTCGACGGCGTGCAGACGGGCCAGCACCTCGGGTGGCGGCAGATCAGTCTGCAGGCAGGCGGCGGCGTTCACATAGTCTGGGCCTGTGCCTGCCGGAAAGCATGGAGTTTGATAAAATCGGCTGGCCTGCAAAGCCGGCAGACCCAAGGCCGCCAATGCCAAAAGGGATTGTTCCAAGACATGGTTCGGGCTAAGGTTATCAACGGGCAGGTTGCTGCCCAAGGCGATCAAAGTAAAAGTTTGTGCATTTGGCATGTATTTCACACTTAAGGATAGGTCGTATTGTTGGTCGCAGGCTGACCTGTTAGCACCTGCCGGTGGGGTCGTACCATAGCTGTATTTGTCGCGCCTGAGTTTATGGCGGATTGGAAAATTAAGGGAACACACGATGTTTTACAAAGATGAGCGTCTTGCGCTTTTCATAGACGGCTCCAACCTTTATGCTGCGGCGAAAGCTCTTGGATTTGATATAGATTACAAACTGTTGCGTCAGGAATTCATGCGTCGCGGACGTTTGCTGCGCGCTTTTTACTACACAGCTCTTTTGGAAAATGATGAATATTCGCCGATCCGCCCCTTGGTGGATTGGTTGAATTACAACGGCTTTACCATGGTGACCAAGCCCGCCAAAGAATACACCGACAGCCAAGGCCGCCGGAAGGTCAAAGGCAACATGGACATCGAACTGGCCGTCGATGCGATGGAACTTGCCCCGCGGGTTGACCATATCGTGATCTTCTCGGGTGACGGCGATTTCCGCCCGCTGATCGAAAGCCTGCAACGTCAGGGCGTGCGCGTGTCGGTCGTCTCGACCATCCGCAGCCAACCGCCGATGATCGCCGACGAATTGCGCCGTCAGGCCGACAATTTTATCGAACTTGACGAGCTGCGCGATGTGATCGGCCGCCCGCCGCGCGACCCGCGCCAGATGGACAGCCACGAGCCTGCTGTCGAAGCCAACTAAGGCTGACAAAAGCGTCACAGATAAAAGGCCAATGCAGCCCGCTGCATTGGCCTTTTTGCATGATTGACCCCACAGGGCCCTTGCTGCGGTTTTCTTTGAAGGCAAGCTTTGCTAAAGTCCGCCCAAGGAGCACGCGATGACCCCATTGACCCTTTACCTCGCCGCCCCGCGCGGCTTTTGCGCCGGCGTCGACCGTGCGATCAAGATCGTCGAACTGGCCCTGCAAAAATGGGGTGCGCCGGTCTATGTCCGGCACGAGATCGTTCATAACAAATACGTCGTCGACGGGCTGCGTGCCAAGGGCGCGGTGTTTGTCGAGGAACTGGACGAGTGCCCCGTCGATCGCCCCGTGATCTTTTCCGCCCACGGCGTGCCGAAATCTGTTCCCGCAGCGGCCGAGGCGCGCCAGATGATTGCGGTGGATGCCACCTGCCCCCTTGTGACCAAAGTGCACACCGAAGCGGCCCGCCATTCGGAAGCGGGGTTGCAAATGGTGATGATCGGCCACGCAGGTCACCCCGAAACCATCGGCACCATGGGCCAACTGCCCGAGGGTGAAGTTCTGTTGGTGGAAACTGCCGAAGATGTGGCGCATCTGTCGGTGCGCGATCCGGCCAAGCTGGCCTATATCACGCAAACCACCTTGTCGGTCGATGACACGGCGGGCATCGTTGCCGCCTTGCAAGACCGCTTTCCCGCCATTCTTGGCCCGCATAAAGAAGACATCTGCTACGCCACCACCAACCGTCAGGCGGCGGTCAAGGCTATGGCGGGCAAGATTGATGCCTTGCTGGTGATCGGCGCGCCCAATTCGTCAAACTCGCTGCGCTTGGTTGAAGTGGGCAAGGCTGCGGGCTGTGCCTATGCCCAACTGGTGCAACGCGCCGCCGAGATCGACTGGCGCGCGCTGGACGGCATTGGCCGTTTGGGTGTCACCGCTGGCGCTTCTGCACCGGAAGAGCTGGTGAACGAAGTGATCGACGCTTTCCGCTCCCGCTATGAGGTGACGGTGGAACTGGTGGAAACCGCGCAAGAAAACGTGGAATTCAAAGTGCCCCGCGCGCTGCGAGAGCCCGCATGATCCCAACATCGGCGCTATATCTGGCCCTTGCGGGGCTTATTCCCTTTGTCGTCTGCGCGGGTGTGGGCCTGTCGGGCAACCAAGTCATCCTGCGTGGGGCCGAAGATGTGATCATGCTGCGTTACGGCATCATCATCTTGGCCTTTATGTCGGGGGTTTTGTGGGGCTTTGCCACCAATGCCGCAGGGCGGATGGCGACGGTGGCTTACGGCCTGTCGGTCTTGCCAGCGCTATGGGCGTTTTTCACCACGGTCGGGCCGACACCGCAGGCGCTTGGGGCCTTGATACCGGGGTTTTACGGGCTTTTGGCGCTGGATTTCGTCTTTTGGCGGGCCGGTTTGGCCCCGCCATGGTGGATGCGCCTGCGCTTGCCTGTGACGGCGGTTGTGATGGTGACTTTGGGGATTGGCATCTATATGTGACGGCCTATTCCTAAGGAAAGCCGATCTATGCCTGATCTTTTTGCCTATACCGATGGCGCGTGTTCGGGCAACCCGGGCCCCGGCGGCTGGGGCGTGTTGATGATCGCCCGCGAGGATGGCCAAGTCGTCAAAGAACGCACCTTGCAAGGCGGCGAGGTTTTAACGACCAACAACCGGATGGAGCTTTTGGCCGCCATCTCGGCGCTGGAAGCGCTGGCCAAGCCTGTCGCCATCACGATCATCACCGATTCGGCCTATGTCAAAAATGGCATCACCGACTGGATGGACAACTGGAAGCGCAAAGGCTGGCGCACGGCCGCCGGGCCGCCGGTGAAGAATGTCGATCTGTGGCAAAGGCTGGATGCCGCCCGCACCGCCCATACTGTCACATGGCGCTGGATCAAGGGCCATGCGGGCCATGCCGAAAACGAGCGGGCCGATGCGCTGGCCCGCGCGGGAATGGCGCCGTTCAAGGCAGCCTAACACCGCGCCCTTGGCTGGCCTTGATCCAAAGGCGCGCTTTCAGCGCAAGGTTTTTATCTCGCCTCTGGCCAAGGGCCAACCGGCTCGCCCTGCGGGGAAGGCGAGTATTTGGGCCAAGATGAAAGGGATTTTGGCGGTTGTGGTTTATGACCGCGCGTTTAGTATTTCCACATGTCCCGCCCAAGAACCCTGCCCGATTCTGCCGTTTTCGCTGTGATTTTGCAGCGCATTGCGGCTGAGGGCGAGAAATCGGTCGCCTTTTCGGCTGTCTCGCGCGCGACAGGGCTTGCCGGGGCCTCTTTGGTGCAGCGCTATGGCAGCCTGGCCAAGATGGTGGCGGCAGCGCTGGAGTGGGGTTGGGACGAGCTGGACAGAATGGCCCTTGCCGCCCAAGACACTGCCGAAGTGGCGGAACACTCAGGCGCCAAGGGCGCGCAGGCCGTGCTTAAGACGTTGAGCGAACTTGTCGGATCGCTGCCGATGGCCGCGCTTTTGGCGGCAAGCCTGCGCCACGCGCATCTGCGCCCGCGCGCTGCGGCGTGGAAGGATCGGGTCGAGGCGATGATCGACCGGCATCTGCGCGACCGTGACGGTGCCGCGATGCTGTTTGCCGCATGGCAAGGGCAAGTTCTGTGGGACGGGCTGGAAACCAAGGGCTTTCGCCTGAAAGACTTGGTCAAACGGCTGGGGTAAAGCCTTTAGCGCCGTGCGATATAGGTCTTCCAAACCCAAATCAGCACCAAGGCCCCCAGAACGGCCCCGACAAAGCCCGCCATCCATCCGGCCAATTCGGCCAAGCCACGGATCACCAGCCCGCCGACAATCGCCCCGCCCACACCTATGGCGATGGTGGTGGGAATATCGGTCTGGATCTTCATCATCCGTGTGGCCAAGAACCCCGCAGCGGCCCCGACCACCAAGAGCAAAACGACTTCCATCTGCACCTCCTGTCGCCCGACTTATATGGGAACGGGTGTGGGCAAAGGGAAGGGGCCGAACGCCTGTGTCATCCCCCTTGCCACGCCCTTCGGCTTGCGCCATCACCTTGGGCATGAGTGATGCCGACGCCCTTCAAGCTTTTCTTGCCCCGCTCAAGCGGTTGGCCGCCCGCCACCCAGGTATCGAGGGGCAGGTGCTGTGGGCTGCCGAGGTTGACGAAGGCTGGCAGGTGCAAGATGACACCGCCGATATGCTGGATGCCGAAGAGATCCCGTTTTACGTCGAAGGCCTGCTGGTCGAGGGCTTTGGCCTGATCTGGCAGGTGATGGCCGAAGCAGCCGAAGGGCGGCGCGATCCCGAC
>JBAXLX010000091.1:0-10696 GCA_037134595.1 Pseudomonadota bacterium | reverse complement strand
GATATGGCTGCTGAACCCCCAGCATGGGCTGGTCAATCAATTGCTGCTGGGGTTCGGGATCCGTGGCCCCGGCTGGTTCTATGACGCAGACTGGGCCAAGACCGGGATCATCACGCTGATGGTCTGGGCGGCGGGGGATGTGGTGATCATCTACCTCGGAGCCCTGCAAGGCGTACCGAGATCGCTTTACGAGGCCGCCGAGGTTGACGGCGCGGGACCACTGGTCCGGCTTCGACATATCACACTGCCGATGATCAGCCCGGCCATCCTGTTCAACCTGATCACCGGTTGCATCTCGGCTTTCCAGTATTTCTCGCAGGCTTACGTGATCAGCATGGGCGTCAGCGGTGGAGGCGGCGCCAGCAACGGGGCCGTCGGCGGCACGCAGAACTCGCTGCTGTTCTACGGCCTTTACCTCTACAACAGCGCGTTTCGATATTTCCACATGGGCTATGCCTCGGCCCTGGCCTGGATGCTGCTGGTCGTGATCCTGTTGGCCACCTTCGTCCTGATGCGTCTGTCGCGCAGACGGGTCTATTACGAGGGCGAAGAATGACCGATATTCCGAAGATCGCGGACCGGACGGCCGCGACCGCCAAGTTGGATCGGCGCGGGCCGTTGAGCGGGCGGGTGCTGACCATTTTGGCACTTCTGGTGCTGTCGGCGATTTATCTGTCTCCGTTCCTGTGGATGGTCAGCACCTCGTTCAAGACGCTGGCGCAATCCGATGCCTCGCCGCCGGTCTGGATGCCGGATCCGATCGTCTGGGGGAACTATCCCAAGGCGCTGGACTGGATGAATTACCTTCAGGCGCTGCGCAACACGCTGATCTACGCGGTACCTGCGGCCATAGCCACAGTCGTCGCGTCCAGTCTGGTGGCCTACGGCTTTGCCATCATCAAATGGCCGGGGCGGAATGGCGTGTTTGTTTTGGTCCTCGCCACCATGATGCTGCCCACACAGGTGACCCTGATCCCGCTTTACGTGATCTTCGCCAAGCTGGGCTGGGTCAACACCTTCCTGCCCTTGGTCGTGCCAACCCTGTTTGGCAGCCCTTTCTTCATCTTCCTCTTGCGCCAGTTCTTTCTGGGCATCCCGAAAGATCTGATTGACGCCGCCCGGATCGACGGGGCCAGCGAGTTGAAAATCTTGCTGCAGATCGTGGTGCCGCTGTCGACCCCGGCGCTGATCACGGTGGGCTTGCTGACCTTTATCGACAAGTGGAACGACTTCTACGGACCCCTGATCTATCTGCAGGACAAAAGCCTGTACCCGCTGTCGCGCGCGGTGCAGGTCTTTCAGTCGGCCCACCGGCAAGACTGGCCGCAATCGATGGCCGCTGCCGTCGTCGTGGCCCTACCGCTCGTCCTTTTATACTTTTTCGCCCAACGCAAGTTCGTCGAAGGCATCACGCTGACGGGCCAGAAGGGGTGAACACGCCGCAGTCGGGGCCTTGGTCCCGGAGGATGACTACCGAAAACCGCCGTCAACAAGAGGATTACAACATGCGAAACAGACTTTCCAGAATTGCACTTGCGACCACCTTGCTTGCCCTTGCCAGTGCTGCGGCCCTGACCACCACCTGTGCGATGGCGGATCAGGTCAACCTGACCCTGCGCTATTGCTGGGGCGGCGATGCCGAAATGAAGGCGATGGAGACTGTGATTTCGGGCTGGAACACGGCCAATCCCGACATTCAGGTCAAAGGCATCGGCGGCAATATCGACACCGAGGAAATCGCCGCAGCGACTGCCGGCGGCACCGCGCCCGACATGATTATCATGTGCGACAACGGCGCAGTCGCGGGCTTTGCCCATGATGGCGTTATCCTTCCGCTGAACGACGTGCTGACCGAGATCGGCGCCGATACCAGCAACCTGCTGCCGGCCGCTTTGCAATGGGTGACCTATGACGGCAAGCTTTACGGCCTGCCCTTCGGTCAGGACACCTACGCGCTTTACTACAACACCGATGCCTTCAAGGAAGTCGGCCTCGACCCCGCCAACCCGCCGAAGACGCCCGACGAGCTTTGGGCCGCTGCCGAGAAACTGACCAAATGGAACGACGATGGCTCTCTGGCCCGCGCCGGGTTCATCCCGAACGACCCCGACAAGAACACCGAGCAGACCTCGGAACTCTTCGGCTGCCATCTGTTTGATGCGGCGACGCAGAAAGTCACCGTCAACAGCCAGGCCTGCGTCGATTGGCTGAAATGGTACAAGCGCTGGTACGAGACCTACAACAAGAACGACGCGATGGTGAACCTGATCGCCAGTCGCACCGGCAGCGACGTCGGTCTGTTGATGACCGGCCAGCAGGCGATGGGCATCTATGGCGAGTGGGACACCGGCAAGGCCTATATCCCAACCCGCGCGCCCGACCTGAAGTACAACACCGCGCCGATCCCGACCGTCGATTCGGCCATGTACGGGGCGAGCTTCATGAACGGCAACGCGTTCCTCGTATCCTCCGCCACCAAGGCCGCCGAGGCCGCGGTAAAGTTTGGCATGTACCTGATGACCGACGATCCCTCGCGCACCATGGCGATGCAAAACTCCAGCGTGCCGCAACTGAAAACCCTCCTGGTTGACCCGGCCCTGACCTCGATCCCGCATTTCCAGGCGTTCCTCGACATCGCCAACCACCCGAAGTCCTGGACCACGCCGATGATCGCGCCCTATGGCGAGTTGAAAGACGGGCTGAATAGCGCGCTGGACGCCGTTCTGACCGGCGATGCCGACCCGCAGCTGGTTCTGAACGACCTTGCCACCAGCATTCAGGCCAAGGTTGACGCGAAATGATTTGGACCCCGCCTGCAGTCTGCGGGCGGGATCATCCTGCACCAATGAACGGGGGCACGATTGCTGCCCTTGGAGGTTGGCGAGCGGGGCTGGCATCTCGACCCGCCACCGAGGCAGAGGCCTTGGCTGATCTATGTCATGCCCGCCTGCCAGCCTCGACTTGGGGCGACCATGCAGATGGAACAGCGGCTGCGACTGATCGATCTTGGTAACCAGAAGAATGCCATGTTGTTCGAGGATGATTTCGATTGTGAGTACCGATTTGGCGGTCGCCCGACCCCCGGAACTCGGCATCTTTAGCCAAGGCCTGCTCAAATCCCTACAGCCAGAAAGGATCGCCATATGACCCGACCCAAGATTCATCTGGTTTTCAAGACCCATCTGGACATCGGCTTCAGCGGCTTGGCCAAAGACGTGCGCCGCCAATATCACTCCCACTTCATCCCGCAGGCGCTGGAGACAGCGGAACATTTCTGGCAAGAAGCGCCGGGGACTCCGAAATTCATCTGGACCACCGGGGCCTGGCTGATTGCGGATTATCTCGACGGCGCCGGGGCGGATGAGGTTGCCCGGATGGAGCAGGCCATCCAGCGCGGCCTAATTCGATGGCACGCCATGCCCTTCACGACACATAGCGAGTTGATGTCGGCGGCGGTCTTCCGTGCCGGGCTCTCCTACAGCCAGCAGCTTGACCAGCGCTTTGGCCGCGTGACCACGGCGGCCAAGATGACGGATGTCCCCGGCCATACGCGTGGTATCGTGCCGCTTCTGGCCGAAGCTGGGGTGCGGTTTTTGCATCTTGGCGTGAATGAGGCCTCGCCCATGCCCGAGGTGCCGGCCGTCTTTCGCTGGCAAGCCGATGGTGCGGAAATTGTCGTGATGTACCAGGATTCCTACGGTGCAACCCAAGTCCCGCCCGGCATGACGCAGGGCTTGAGCTTTGCCCATACCAATGACAATGTGGGCCCGCAAAGCGTGTCGCAGACCATCGACGCTTATCGGCATTTGCAGGCGGCCCATCCGGATGCCGAGATCGCGGCCAGTTCGCTGGATGATTTCGGTGATCTTCTGTGGGAACGCCGGGCAGAACTGGCGGTCGTCGACCAAGAGATGGGCGATTCCTGGATTTATGGGGTGGGCAGCGATCCCGACAAGGTCAGCCAGTTTCTTGCCCTGCAACGGGTCTATGACCAGTGGCAGGCTGACCCCTTGACACCGTGTCGTCTGGCCTTTGGGCGCGGCCTTGCCATGGTCGCGGAACATACCTGGGGGGTCGATATCAAGACCTTCCTGCGCGATGAAACCGCTTGGGACCGCCCAGATTTCGAGACGGCTCGCAAAAGCGATCCGCGCTTCGCCTTCGCCGAGCGTTCATGGGCGGAACAGCGCGACTATCTGGATCAGGCGATTGCCCAACTTGGGCCGGAGGATCGTCGTTTTGCCGAAGCGCAATCCGCCATTGTCCTGCCCCCGCCGCAGCAGACCTCGGCAGCGCCCCAATACCATGAGATTGCGGGCTGGACGGTTTGGCTCGATCTGGAAACCGGGGATATCACCAGCCTCATCCTACCCGACGGCCAAGTTCTAGCCGGGGTCGGGGCGCTGCTCGGCTACCGCTACGAAAGCTATGACGCGACCGACATCGGCACCCATCTTGACAGCTACCTGACGCGTCGGCCCGACTGGGCCATTCTGGACCATGCAAAACCCGGGCTTGCGACGGCACGCACGGTCAAGTCGGCAAGATGGGCGCCGCAACTGCAAGGCATCACGCGGCAGGACGATGCACTTTGGGTCAGTGCCTTGATGCCCGCAGAGGCCCATCAATCTCTCGGCGCGCCGGCTTCAATTGATCTGGTTTTGCGACCCGAGTCCGCCTCGACCGTCAGCCTGACGCTGATCTTACGCAACAAGCCCGCCAACCGCATGCCCGAGGCGAGCTTCCTGACGATTGCACCGGGAGATGCGCAGCACTTAAAGTTCCGCAAACTTGGCCTTTGGCATCCGGCCAGCCGCGTCGTGCGGCAAGGCGGCGGGCAGTTGCAGGCGATTGAGGCCGCACAAGCGCAGGTATATGGCCGCATGCTGCACCTTGCGGTGTTGGACACGCCGCTGGTCGGCCCCGCGGACACCGATTTCATGCGGTATGACCCCGAGCCGCCAGACTTCGCCCCTGGCCTGCGGTTTTGTCTGCACACCAACAAATGGGGCACGAATTTTCCGATGTGGTGGCAGGGCGACTTGATGGCGCGTTTTAGGCTTTCCCTGCCGGGCGCGGGTTTGGTCATTTCGCGGGTGTGATGAAACGGGAGCCGTCGGAAGATGCAGCGCCAAAGCAGGGGGAAGTGAATGGGTGCCGTTCAAATCAGGGATGTCTATAAAAGCTACCGCAATCTCGATGTCCTGCACGGGGTATCGCTGGACATTGCCGATGGCGAGTTCGTGGTTCTGGTTGGACCCTCCGGCTGCGGCAAATCAACCCTGCTGCGGATGATTGCCGGGCTTGAAGATGTCACCTCCGGCGAGATCTGGATCAACGGGCGCCTCGTCAACGATCTGGCACCGAAGAAGCGTGATATCTCGATGGTGTTCCAATCCTATGCGCTCTACCCGCATATGACGGTCGAGGAGAACATGGGCTTCTCGCTGAAACTGGCGCGCGTCGAGCGGGATGAAACCATGCGGCGGGTTGCCAACGGCGCGACCATGCTGGGGCTGGCCGATTTTCTGAACCGCTTTCCCCGTCATCTGTCGGGCGGGCAGCGCCAAAGGGTGGCGATGGGCCGTGCGATCGTGCGCGATCCGTCGGTGTTCCTGTTCGATGAGCCGCTGTCGAACCTCGATGCCAAACTGCGCGTGCAGATGCGGTTCGAGATCAAGCAGAACCACCAGCGGATGAAGACAACGACAGTATATGTGACTCATGACCAGATCGAGGCGATGACGATGGCGGACCGCATTGTCGTCCTGCATGACGGCAGGATCGAACAGATCGGCACGCCGGCCGACCTTTATGACCGCCCGGACAACCTCTTTGTCGCAGGCTTCATCGGCTCACCGGCGATGAACCTGCTTGAGGGCAAAGTGGTGGGCGGCGATTTTGTCACCGCCGCTGGCGCTTTGATCCGGGTCAAAGTGCCGGCAAAGGCCCTGCCAGAGCAGAAAATCACCCTCGGCATCCGCCCGGAAAACCTGCATCTCGATCCCACGGGCCTGCCCGCCGAGGTCCTCTCGGTCGAGCCGACCGGTGCCGAGACGCAGGTGACGGCGCGAATGGCCGGTCATGTCATGGTGGGGGCTTTCCGCGAGCGCATCCGGGCCAAGCCGGGCGAAACGCTGAGCATCCGCCTTGATTCAAGCGCCCTGCACCTGTTCGACAGCCTGACCGGCCAAAGATTGTCGAACAGAGCGGCGGATTGAAAGCCAGATGTTCAACGCCCTCATAGACTGGTTCGACAGGCGTTATGCCCCCGTCGAAATCGCACCAAACCCGCAGCCGCCGATGGGAACAGCGCGGTTCATCCTTTATTTCGTCTGGCAATTTCGAGTGGCCATAGCCATCCGAATGATCACCGTTGCGGTTGCCTCGGCGTTAGACGCGATGCTGCCGGTCTTTGTCGGGCTGGTCGTTGGATCACTCTCTACGACACAACCCGGCGAGATGTTCACAACCAACGGGCCCATGCTGTTGGGCATGTTATTGACGGTGGCGATCCTGCGGCCCGCGATCTTCATTCTGGACAAGATATTGAACAACCACGTCATCGAACCCAGCTTCATCAGTCGTATCCGCTGGCAAAGCCATTTCCACGTCATTCGGCAAAGCTGGACCTTCTTTCAGAACGATTTCGCCGGCCGCATCGGCAACAAGATCCTACAAACAGGCGAGTCCATCGAGATTGCGGTCAGCGGCATTCTGGACGCGGTCTGGTATGCTGTGGTCTTTGTGGTCATTGCCATCGTGGTGCTGGCGCGGCTGGACTGGGTCTTGCTGGTGCCCGTTGCGCTTTGGCTCGTGCTTTACGGCCTTTTGTTTAGCATGATCATGCCCCGCATTGCTGCGCAATCGGCCGTCGTGTCCGAAATGCGGTCAGTCATGACGGGCCGGGTGGTGGACAGCTATACCAATATCCAGACCCTCAAGACCTTTTCCACCGTCGCCCATGAAGACCGCTACGTCTCGGATGCCATGATCCTACACAATGATCACTATCGCCTGCTGATGCGGATCTTCACCTATATGTGGTCATCTTTGTTCGTGCTGAACTCGGCACTGGTCGCTTCCATCGCAGAGATCGCCCTGATCGGCTGGAATCGCAGCACGCTGTCCGCCGCCGCCGTGGCAACGGCGGTGCCTTTCGCGCTGCAGATCATGAACATGTCAGGCTGGATTTTGGATGTCGGATCCAACGTCTTTCGCCAGCTCGGCGTCATCCGGGATTCGATGGAGACAATTGCCCAGCCCATAGCCCTGTTCGACGCGCCCAGTGCAGCACCGCTTGTGGTGCATTCGTGCGATATCCTGTTCGACAATGTCACCTTCAACTATTGGCGCGGGCGACAGGGCAAGGTCATCGAGGATTTCACCCTGCACATCCGGCCAGGCGAAAAGATCGGTCTGGTGGGTCGGTCTGGTGCCGGCAAATCGACCCTCGTGAACCTTGCCCTGCGCCTGTTCGACGTCGAGTCCGGAGCGATCAGAATCGACGGGCAAGACATCCGGTCGGTCACGCAGGAATCCCTGCGTGCCGCCATCGGGCTTGTCAGCCAGGAAACCTCGCTTCTCCACCGCTCCGTTCGTGAGAACATCAAATACGGCCGCCCCGAGGCCAGTGACGCCATGATGATCAAGGCCGCCGAACAGGCCAAGGTGGCGGATGTCATCGACGGGTTGGT
This sequence comes from Pseudomonadota bacterium, assembly GCA_037134595.1. GTDB lineage: Bacteria > Pseudomonadota > Alphaproteobacteria > Rhodobacterales > Rhodobacteraceae > Stagnihabitans. Next base: position 2,999 of record JBAXLX010000091.1, on the reverse strand, counting down.
GGATCAGGCGCGCCGCCAGGGCTATGACGCGCATGTCGGCGAACGCGGCGTCAAGCTGAGCGGCGGGCAGCGCCAGCGCATCGCCATCGCCCGGGTTCTGCTGAAGGATGCCCCCATTCGGATCCTAGACGAAGCCACCTCGGCTCTGGACAGCGAGGGGGAGGCCGCGATCCAAGAACAATTGCAGGGTCTGATGCAGGGCAAGACCGTGATCGCCATTGCGCATCGGCTGTCGACCATCGCGGCCATGGATCGGCTGGTTGTGCTTGAGGCGGGCAAGATCGTCGAGGAAGGCACGCACGCGCAACTGTTGCAGCGCGGTGGTCCCTATGCGGCACTTTGGAAGCGGCAATCGGGCGGCTTTCTTGACCCAGGTAGCTGATTTCGCTTCTGCGTCATACCGGCTATTCCGGCAGGTTTCGCCTGCCAGGCTACAAACCCTGCCAAGCCGGCTAAATGCGCGGTACCTGTTGGGGTACCGCGCCCTTGGTGCAGGCCTTACTTTTGCAGGACGTTGGCGACGAACTGTTCGCCAAATTCCTTCTTGTACGGGGCGGGAACCCAAGCCACGCTGTATCTCTGGCGCTGCTCTTCCGGGATCAGCGCGCTTTCGCCCTGAAGATCCGTGCGGGCCAGATAGCTTTAAGTGTTTCTTGGCCCTCACCTTCCCGATGTTCGCCTGACCTGTGATGCCACGCCTCATGGAGATTGGATTGGAGTTTCGCGATGGCGAGTACGGTGGTGTTTCTCAGGGACCACGGGGTGGACACGCTAACTGGTGGCGCTGGGAATGACAATGTCAGCCTCATCGGCGGCGCAGGAGACGATCTTCTTACAGGCGGCGCTGGTGCGGATACCTTCGTGTTCAACCAACTCTCCGGCATTGACCACATCACGGATTTCACCACAGCCAGCGATCACGTCAGCCTGTCCAAGGCCATGTTCACAATGCTGGGTGCCGTTGGGACGCTTGGATCAACCGCCTTCTATGCAGCAGCTGGGGCCACCACAGGCCACCTCGGAACAGATCGGGTGATCTACAACACAACCACGGGGGCGTTGTACTATGATGCGGATGGCAACGGCTCAGGCGTAGCGGTTCAGATCGGTGTTCTGGATGGCCACCCAACACTGGCCTACACGGATGTGCTGATTTTCTGAGTTACTGGGGCGAAGACGCGGCCCAGCCATAAGGAACCGCACAAATTACGGCATACCAAACGGTATACCAAATGCCACAAACTTTCTTTAATTTATTGAAATATATCGATAAATTTGATGAGAACGTGGGGATGTGAAATCCCCCCAGCTTGGTCAAGGCAACGGCGTGTTAAGACTTGCGCCCAAACAGCCGCGCGATCCAGCCGCGCGTGCGGTCGCGGGCCTCTTGCACCTCGGCCACGGCGGGGTCGACAACCCTTTCCCAGAACTGCAGCCACATCCGACGGGCCAGCACGACAGCAAAAGCCAAAAGCCCCAAGATGATCACGTTCAGCCACGGGAACGATGTATCCTGCGGGCCAGAGACGGCCGCAATGTGCACGGCGTTGGGATAGATCGACAGGATCGGAATCCGCCAGCCGTAATGGGTAATGCGCACCCATTTCGGGGCGGCATCGGTCGATTGGTAATTCGCCGCCGCCGCTTGCAGGCTAGAGCTGTCGTATTTGAAATAGGGCGGCCAGACCCAGCCGGTGTCTTCGTTGCGAAAGACAGTGCCCGTGCTGCCATCGGGGTTGGCCGTGTAAATCAGCCGTACATAGCGGTTGGTGGTGGAGTCCGCGGTGCCGGAATCGGGCGAGGCGTAGAAATACGTGTTGATCCAACTGACCGTTGTCTGGCGATTGTCCAGCCCGGTGATCCGCACCACATCGTGTTGCGGCAGGTTATAGTGCAAGACCCCCGCCACAATCAGCGCCAAAAGTCCCCAGATCGCCCATTTGATCTTGCGCATCGCCCTCTCCTTAGCTGTGATTGACGACATAGGCGATCACGATCACCAGCACCACCGGGATCAGATAGATCAACCACAACGCCCTTTTGCGCAGCGAGTGGTCATAGATCGCCATGCCTTGGCGCACGAAATCCTCGCGCAGGCCATCTTCGCCGCCCGCATCGAAGCGGTTTTCCAAGTTTTCGCGGTGGAGCGAGCGGAAATAGACCGACAAAAGCCCATAGAGCACCGAAACCACGACAAATCCGCCGATCAGAAGTTGCAGCATGGCACGCTCCTTGTCACGACATTCAGGTAAGCACGCGGTGGGTGGGCGTCAAGGCACGGCGATGTTGTCGATGAGGCGCACGCCGCCGATCCATGCGGCGGCAAGCAGGCGCAGGGGGCGTGAGGTGTCTGTGCTGGGGCGCATCGTGGCCGCGTCATGCAGGGCAAGATATTCGACCCGCTCGAACCCCGCTTGAAGCAACGCCGCGGTCGCCGGTTGCAAGGCTTCATCCGCTGGGCCGCCCGCTGTGAGGGAAGCGACCACCCCCGTCATGGCTGCATAAAGCGCGGGTGCGGCAGCGCGGGCGGCGGGGGTCAGCCGCGTGTTGCGCGAGGACATGGCCAAGCCGTCTGCCTCGCGCAGCGTCGGGCAACCGATCACGTCAACTGGCATATTCAGATCGGCCACCATCCGGCGCACGACCTGCAACTGCTGCCAATCTTTTTCGCCAAAATAGCCGCGGGTTGCTTGGGTCATGCCAAACAGCTTGGCCACCACGGTGGCCACGCCCGCAAAATGCCCGGGGCGAAGCGCGCCCTCGAGCGGATCGGCCACGCCCGAGACGGTGATTTGGCTGGCAAAGCCGTCAGGATAAACTTCCTCTGGCGGCGGCGCGAAGATCGCATCCACCCCCAGCGGGGCCAGCAGGGCGGCGTCGGCCTCTAGCGTTCGGGGATAAAGCGCCAGATCTTGGGGCGAGTTGAACTGCGTCGGGTTCACAAAGATCGTAACGATCACCCGATCGCACCCTACACGGGCGGCGCGGGCAAGGCTTAG
>JBAXLX010000090.1:0-10769 GCA_037134595.1 Pseudomonadota bacterium | reverse complement strand
CATCGCCCATCTGTCGCGCTTGGTCACCCTTGCCCCCGGAGATTTGATCTTCACCGGCACGCCCGCCGGTGTGGGGGCCTTGCAGCGGGGCCAGACCTGCACTGTCACGATTGACGGCCTGTCGCCTGCCACTGTCACCATCGCCTGATCAAGGCGCTGGCCTGTCGTCGTAGTCTTTGGTCAGGATGCGGTTGGCATCGCCTTCGGGGTCGTCAAACTGGCGGGTGCGCATGGCCCAGACAAAGGCCACCAGCCCGATAAAGCCCAAAAACAGCGACACGGGTATGAGAACCGTCAGGATTTGCATCAGCGCAGCCGTAGCGCGTTCAGGGATACTGTGATCGAGGATAGCGACATCGCCAGCGCCGCAGCAAGCGGGGTCGCCGCCCCCATCAACGCCAAGGGCACGGCGATGACGTTGTAAGCGGCTGAAATCTGGAAGTTTTCCACCATCCGCTTGGTTGCCTGCTTGGCGATGCGCGTGGCATCGGCAATGGCCGACAAGTCGCGCCCTAACAGCACAATGTCCGACGCCACTCGTGCCGCATCCAGCGCCTGCGCCGGAGAGATCGACACATGCGCCGCAGCCAGTGCCGCCGTGTCGTTCAACCCGTCGCCCACCATCAGCACCTTATGCCCCTGATCGCCCAATCCGCGCACGATGGCGGCTTTTTCGGCGGGCAAAGTGCTCGCCACCCAATCGGCAATGCCCACGCGCGCGGCAAAGGTGCGCACGGCGGCCTCGGTATCGCCCGACACCAGTTTGATGCGCTTGCCTTGCAGGGTCAGCCCTGCAATCGCAGCCTCTGCCCCCGGACGGATTTGGTCGGTGAATGTGAAGGCCACGGGGTCTTGCCCCGCGATGGCCAGATAAGTCGCCGTTTGACCCACCTCAGCCGCGCCAACCCACAAAGCCCGCCCCAAGCGCACGGCTTGGCCGTTTAACTGGCCTTCGATCCCATAGCCCGGCACTTCGCGCAGATTGGTCACAAGGGCAGGTGTGCCCGAAATGCCGCCCGCCAAAGCCATCGCCAGCGGGTGCGACGAGCCCTTGGCCAAAGCCAGCGCCACCGCCTTATCCGCGTCACTGACATTGTCCAGATTAGACGGCGTAGGCGCGCCCAAGGTCAGCGTGCCGGTTTTGTCAAACACCACCACATCCACTTCGGCCAACCGCTCTAACGCCGTGCCGTTCTTGATCAGCACCCCCTTGCGAAACAGCTTGCCCGAGGCCGCCGTAACCACCGCAGGCACCGCCAACCCCAAGGCGCAGGGGCAGGTGATGATCAGAACGGCAGCAGAGATATTGACGGCAAAACGCACATCGCCGCCGGTTCTCCACAGCCAGAAGGCAAAGGCCGAAAAGCTTAAGATATGCACCAAGGGCGCATAAATCCGCGCCGCGCGTTCGGCCAGTGTGGTGTAGCGGTTGCGGGCAGATTCCGCCACGGCGACCAGATCAGCCATGCGGTGCAGTGAGGAGTCGCGCCCTGCTGCCGTCACCCGCAGGGTCAAGGGGCCGGTCAAATTCACCTCACCCGCCGACACCACAAGGCCGGGGCCGGCAAAGGCGGGCAGGCTTTCGCCGGTCAAAAGGCCACGGTCCACCTCTGACGTGCCCGCCACCACCACCCCATCCACCGGCATCCGCCCGCCGGGACGCACCAGCACCAGGTCGCCCTTGGCCACTTGGGCGATGGGGCGCAACACTTCCTGACCGTCTTGCAGCACAATGGCGCGGGGCACCTCTAGCGCGGCCAGTTCCTCGGCAGCCGATCGTGCCAAAGCACGGCTGCGGTGATCCAGATAGCGGCCCAGCAGCAGGAAAAAGGCCAGCATCACGGCGGCATCAAAATAGGCCTTTTCGCCGGAATGGATGGTTTCATACAGCGAGATCGACGAGGCGAGGATCAGCGCCAGCGAGATCGGCACGTCCATCCCCAACCGCCCCACCCGCAGCGCCGCCCATGCCGATTTGAAAAACGGCTGGCCCACGAAAGCCACGGTCGGAATGGCGATCAGCGCGGATATCCAGTGGAACATGTCACGTGTGGCCGCTTCTGCCCCCGACCAGACGGCGACCGACAGCAGCATGATGTTCATCATGGCGAAAAAGGCGACACCCAGACGCATCAGAATCTCGCGCCCTTGGCGGTCGGTTTCGGTCATCGACAACAGACCCGGGTCCAGTTCATGCGCCTCATAGCCTACGGCCTCCAGCACTTGGGCCAGTTCGGCGGCGGTCACCGTGGCCTCAGCCTCGACCGAGACGCGTTTGAGGGTCAGGTTCACGCGGGCCGACTGCACGCCCTTGTGGGCTTTCAAAGCGCCCTCGACGGTTGACATGCAAGCTGCGCAATGGGCCGTGGGCAGCGACAGGATCAACCGCGCCGTTTCAGGGCGCTGCAAGGCCGCCAGACGTTCAGCCGCAGGGGCCGCCACGCAGGCGGGGCAGGCAGCTAAGCTTGGGTGATCGGCGGGGGCATCGTAGGCCATAGGTCAGTCCCTGACGTAAAAGAAGGTCCGCGCCTGATACAGCGTGCCGTCTTGCGCGTGGGCGACGATTTGCAGCATCCATTTGCCCAAGGGCAACACGCTGGGGGCCACATAGGCCCCATCTGCGCCTTGCATCATCACGGGGTGCTGATCTTGGGCCGCATCGGTGGGGCGGCCAATCAGAACGTCAATGTCGCGCAGGGTCACGGGTTGGCCCGAAGCATCGGTGAAGTCCAGCCGCAGTTGGGCGGCGGTGCGGTCATAGGCCTGTTTTAAGTGCCAATGCAGCCCCTCTTGCGCCGCTTTTTCTTGGTCAAAGGTCTGGCTGGCGACATAGCTGTCGTTCACCTCTAGCCCCGGAAAGGTGGACACGGCTTTATAGGCCAAAAGCCCGTTGACCGCGATGATGACGCCAAAGAAGCTGCACGTCAGCACCAACATGTGCCGGCCAGTAAAGGGGCGGGCGGGTTTTTGGGCGATGTTGGCCATGTCAGTTGTCCTCTTTGCCGTTAAAGATCGTGTCTTTGTAAATGCGTTCGGCCTTGGGGGCTTCGGTGCCTTCGGCATCGGTGATCCACAACCGCAGCGGCAAGTGATGGGCTGCGGCTGCAACCGTGCCCGCCTTGGCTGTGACATAAAGCCGCTGTTCCAGCGTTTCATTGGCCTTGACCAGAACGCGCAGCGCGGCAGTCCCCTCAAGCGCCAAGGTCACATCGCCCCCAGCCGTGGCCGACACGGTGAACCAGCGGTCCTCTCCGTGCTTATTACGCAACCGCATGTCGTAAGTGTTGCGGATGGCGCCGTCTGACAGGATCACAAAAGGCGGGTTGCGCACCGGCGTGATCGAGGCATCCAGATTGGCCCGCAAGAACAAGGCCGCCACAAGGCCAATGCCGATGCCCGCCCACAGCACCGTATACACAACCGTGCGCGGGCGCAGGATATGTTTCCAGATAGGTTTGTCGGCCTTGCCTGCCCTTTCCAACGGCTCGTCCGTCAGCGCCAGATAGCCGATCAGACCCTGCGGCTTGCCGATCTTGTCCATGATGCCGTTGCACGCATCAATGCACAGACCGCAGGTGATGCAGGCCAGTTGCTGGCCATCGCGAATGTCGATGCCCATCGGGCAGACGTTCACGCAGGCCATACAATCGATGCAATCGCCGCTGGTCTCAACGCTTTGCTTGCCGCGCGGTTCGCCCCGCCAAGACCGATACCCGATGGTGATCGTGTCTTCGTCCATCATCGCGGCCTGAATGCGCGGCCACGGGCAGGCATAGATGCAAATCTGCTCACGGGCAAAGCCGCCGAAAAAGAAGGTGGTAAAGGTCAAGACCGCCATGGTGATAGAAGCGACAGGGCTGGCGGTGCCATGCAATAGCCCCCAGAACAGCGTGGGCGCATCGGTGAAGTAAAAGACCCAAGCCCCGCCGGTGGCCAGCCCGATCAGCAGCCAAAACCCCCATTTGATCGCGTTCTTGATCAGCTTTTCCCAGTTCCACGGCTGGCGGTGCAAGCGGATGCGCGCGTTGCGGTCGCCTTCGACCCCACGCTCGACCAGGATGAACAGGTCGGTCCACACCGTCTGCGGGCAGGCATAGCCGCACCACACGCGCCCTGCGGCCGAGGTGAACAAGAACAGGCCCAATCCAGCCATAATCAACAGGCCAGCGACGAAATAAAACTCGTTCGGCCAAATCTCGATCATGAAGAAAAAGAACCGGCGCGACGACAGGTCAAGCAACACCGCCTGATCGGGCATCTGCGGGCCACGGTCCCAGCGCAGCCACGGGGTGATGTAGTAGACCGCCAGCATGGCCCCCATCAGCCACCATTTCAGCGTGCGAAACTTGCCCTTCACACGGCGGGGGAAAATCGGCTCACGGGCGGCGTAAAGCTGCGGGGGGTCTTGGGTGTCTGACATAACAGGTTCCTATTCGCTGACCCCGTTCTGCACCGCAGCGACACGGGCCGCCTTGACCTAGGTCAATCTTCCCAACTTAGCCCCTTGGCGCAAAAAAGACGGGGCATGGCACAAGCCCAGCCCCGCAAAGGTGGTACAGGAGGAGAAAGCAACCCGCGCGGGGTTGCAGTTAGAAAGCACCGGCACCCAGGAACCGCGCGAACAGGAAGGTGCCGGTGCCTATGCCGCCCGCAAGGGATGCGGGCGACACAGCTCGGAATTACTCGCCGCCGCCAAGCGCGTGGACATAGACCGCCACAGCGCGGATGTCGGCCTCGGTCAGGCGGGCGGGGCTGCCGGGGGCGGCGTAGCCCCAGCTTGGCATCACGCCGCCGCGGCCTTGGGTCAGGGTTTTGGTCAAGGTGACTTCATCCCCGCCATAAAGCCATATCGCGTCGGTCAGGTTCGGCGCACCCAGATCCCGGTTGCCCTTGCCACCCTCGCCATGACAGGCCACGCAGTTTTCGGTGAAAATCTGCGCACCGGCGGTGGCCTTCGCCTCGTCGGCCGCTTGGCCCGAGATTTTCAGGACATAGGTGACGACTTGGCCGATTTGGTCAGTCGTCAGCTTCGCTGTCGCCATATCAGCCAGCGGACCGCTGGCCTTATCCGACCATGCAGGCATATAGATGCCCACGTTGCGCGCATCAGGGTCAAGCGTGTTGCGCACGCCGTGGGTGATGGTGGTGTGGATGGCATCAATCGCACCGCCATAAAGCCAGTCGTTGTCCAACAGGTTGGGGTAGCCCAAGCCCTGCACCCCCGCAGCCCCCGCCCCGTGACAGGGCGCGCAGTTGGTGGCGAACAGCGATTTGCCCGCCGCCAGCGCATAGGTTTTCAGCGCATCGTCGCCTTCGATGGCCGTCAAATCCGCCGCAACCAGCTTGGCTTTGATAGGCGCATTCAGCGCGTCAAAATGCTGGATATCAGCTTCTACATCCGCGCGGGTCGAGGCCCCCAACACCCCCGGCGTGGCCCCATGGATCAGCGGCCATGCCGGATAGGCGATGGTATAGCCGATGGCAAAAAGGATGGTCAGATAAAAGGTCCAAAGCCACCAGCGCGGCAAAGGGGTGTTCAGCTCTTCGATACCGTCCCAAGAATGGCCCGTGGTGCCGACTTTGGGTTTGGCGTCGTCTTTGATTGGCTTGGCACACATCGCTCAGCCCTCCTTCGAAGGTCCGGGCAAGGGCCCGGGGGATTTGTCATGCTTGAAGATCACATTGGCCGCGTCTTGGTGGATGGCACGGCTGCCCGGGCGAAAGGCCCAGAGAGCAGCGCCCACAAAGAACAGCGTCAGCAGCAAAAGCGCCCAACTGTCGGCCAGTTCGCGCAGGAAGGAATAGGTTTGCATACCGCCCCCCTAGCGCGACGCATCGGGCGTGAAGGTCGAAAAGTCGACCAAAGTGCCCAGCATTTGCAGATAAGCCACCAGCGCATCCATTTCGCTCACACCGGGCTTGCCGTCAAAATCTGCCACCGTCACCTTGGCTCCGTAGCGGCCCAGCAGGCCCGAGGCATCGCCATCGGGCGTGTCTTGGGCCACAAAGTCGGCCTTGGCGTTGGTGATGTCATCGTCGGTATAGGGCACGCCGACCATGCGGTGGGTTCGCATCTCGTCGGCGATGAATTGCGGATCAAGCGGGGTTGTGGCGAGGAAGGCGTATTTCGGCATGACCGATTCCGGCACAATGGCTTCGGGGTTGGACAGGTGGTCAACATGCCAAGCGTTGGAATACTTGCCGCCCACACGCGCCAGATCGGGCCCCGTGCGCTTGGACCCCCATTGGAACGGGGGGTCATACATCGATTCCGCCGCCAGCGAGTAATGGCCGTAGCGTTCGACCTCATCGCGCATCGGGCGGATCATCTGGCTGTGGCAGACATAGCAGCCCTCGCGGATATAGATGTCGCGGCCGGCCAGTTCCAAGGGCGTATAGGGGCGCATGCCTTGGACGGTTTCGATGGTGTTTTGCAAGTAGAACAGCGGCACGATCTGCACCAGCCCGCCGATCAGCACGACCAAAAGGCTAAGTACCAGCAGGATCGAGGCGTTTTTCTCGATGATCTTGTGTTTGTCTAGAAAAGCCATGGTCCCGCTCCTATTCAGCCGGGACGGCGGCGTAGGCGCTGGCCTTGGCAGGCTGGGCTTTCACCGTCATCCAAAGATTATAGACCATGATAAGCCCGCCGGTCAGGTACATCGCCCCGCCCAATCCGCGCACCACATACATCGGGAACTTGGCGGCCACCGTGTCGGCAAAGGCGTTCACCAAGAAGCCGTTGGCATCCACTTCGCGCCACATCAGCCCTTCCATAATGCCCGACACCCACATCGAGGCCGCGTAAAGCACGATCCCGATCGTCGCCAACCAGAAGTGCCACGACACCAGCTTCAGCGAATACAGCCCCGCGCGGTTCCACAGGCGCGGAGTCAGGAAGTACAGCACCGAAAAGGTGATCATCCCGTTCCAGCCCAGCGCGCCGGAATGCACGTGGCCAATCGTCCAGTCGGTATAGTGGGACAGCGAGTTGACAGCCTTGATCGACATAACCGGGCCTTCAAAGGTCGACATGCCGTAAAAGCCGATGGCGATCACCATCATACGCACCACCGGATCGGTGCGCAGCTTGTCCCAAGCGCCAGACAGCGTCATCAAGCCGTTGATCATGCCGCCCCAAGACGGCATCCACAGCATGACCGAAAACACCATGCCAAGGGTCGAGGCCCAGTCGGGCAGCGCAGTATAGTGCAAATGGTGCGGGCCGGCCCAGATATACAGGAAAATCAGCGCCCAGAAGTGGATGATCGACAGCTTGTAGCTGTAAACCGGCCGCTCGACCTGTTTGGGCACGAAGTAGTACATCATGCCCAAGAAGCCGGCCGTCAGGAAAAAGCCAACGGCATTGTGGCCATACCACCACTGCACCATGGCATCTTGCACGCCCGAATAGACCGGCACCGACAAAGACCCCAAGATCGACACCGGAATGGCCGCGTTGTTGACAAGGTGCAACATGGCCACGGTCAGGATCATCGACAGATAGAACCAGTTGGCGACATAGATATGGGGTTCGCGCCGTTTGACCAAAGTGCCGACAAAGACCGCCAGAAAGGCCACCCAGACCACGGTGATCCAGATGTCGATATACCACACCGTCTCGGCATATTCTTTGCCCTCGGTTCCGCCCAGAATATAGGACGAGGCCGCCAGCACGATCATCAGCTGCCAGCCCCAAAACACAAACCACCCCAAATTGCCGCCCCAAAGCCGCGCCGCAGAGGTGCGCTGGACGACATAAAACGCCGACATGATCAAAGCGTTACCGCCAAAGGCAAAGATCACAGCCGAGGTGTGCAAGGGCCGCAAGCGGCCAAAGTTCAAAATCCCTTCAGTCACGTTGCCTAAGTTCAGCGACGGAAAGGCCAGTTGGAAGGCGATCACCACCCCCACCAGAAAACCTACAATCCCCCAGAACGAGGTGGCAATCACCCCGGCCCGGATCACCCCGTCTTGATATTCATTCGGCGTCTTTGGCGCATCTTCGCCCACATGGCGCAGCACGTAAATAAAGGTGATCGCTGCCGCGATGGCCACCTCGATTGCGTTGACCATATAAGGCAGATCATGCGCGTAATTGGCGGCAATGGCAGCCAAAAGCCCCACGCCCGCCAGCACGATCAATTTGGCGTAGTCCCACATTTCTTTGTCCCTTCGTCTTTTGACCCTGCTGCGCGTGCATAGCCGAGCACAACGCTACGGGTTCTAACTGCCGCCCATTTTGCAGGTGCGGCGCAGGGGTGCCTTGATCCATGTCAATTCGGCGTGATGGCCTATATGATCCGGATCAAGGCGCAGGCCGAAGCAAGGTGGCATAAAGGCCCTATCTTGGAATTCGGAGGCGAACATGAGCTACAAATCCATCCTCACCGTTGTCACCAACCCCGCCACGGCCGAGGCGCAGATTGCCGCCGCCGCCCGCATGGCCTTGGGCTTTGATGCGCATTTGGATGTCTTGGCTGTTGGGGTCGATCAGGCGCAGGTCGGCTATGCCTATATCGGGGCGGGCGCTGTCTTAAGCGAGTTCTCGCTTGAACGCGCCGAAGCAGACGCCCGCGCCGCAGCCAAAGCCGCCACGACCGCCTTGGCCGAAATGGACCCAGCTCTGCGGTCAAGCGTTGAAACCGCGGTGGCCGAGATGGGCAGCTTAACCTCGGTTGTCGGTAATGCCGCCAGCTTTGTCGATCTGGTGGTGCAATGCCGCCCCTATACGGGCGACCAAACCTATCAGGCCGAAGCGGTGATTGAAGCAGCACTTTTTGAAGGCCGCGCGCCCGTGCTGATCATTCCCCAAACGCATCTGGAACAGGGCCACGTCTTTGACACCTTGGCCCATCCCCGCCGCGTTCTGCTGGCATGGAACCAAAGCAGCGAGGCGCTGGCCGCCGTGCGCCGCGCCTTGCCGTTGTTGAAGATGGCCGATCTGGTCGATGTAACGGTGATTGATCCGCCGGCACGCGGGCCGGAACGGTCTGATCCGGGCGGGGTTTTGTGTCAATATCTTGTGCGCCACGGGGTGAAGGCGCAGGTTTCGGTTCTGGCCAAGACCATGCCGAAAATCTCGGACGTATTGGCGCGGCATGCGATGGAAGAGGGTTGCGATATGATGGTGATGGGGGCCTACGGCCACTCGCGCCTGCGCGAAGCGGTGCTGGGCGGCACGACCCGCGCGGTGTTAGAGGCGGTGAAGATCCCGGTTCTGATGGCCCACTAAGGGCGAAAGGGGCGGGGAAACCCTGCCCCTTAGCTTTGCAAAGCGCCAACCAGTCCGGGGAAATGGCACGCCACCGCTTGCGATCCGCCCAAAAGGGCAGGCACCTCTGCCGCACAGCGCGGTTGAACCCGCGCACAGCGGGTGCGAAAGACGCAGCCAGAGGGCGGGGCCATGGGCGAGGGCAACTCTCCGTCCAGCGCGATCATCTTCTTGGCCCGCTCTGCCGCTGGATTGGGAATGGGCACGGCAGACAGCAGCGCTTGGGTATAGGGATGCTGTGGTGCGGCGAATAGGGCGGCTTTGGGCGCATCCTCCATCACTTTGCCCAGATACATCACCATCACGCGGTCCGAGATGTGTTTGACCACCGACAGGTCATGGGCGATGAAGATCATCGCAAGCCCCAAATCGCGCCGCAGTTCGGCCAAAAGGTTGATGACTTGCGCTTGGATCGACACATCCAATGCTGACACAGGCTCGTCACAGATCAACACCTTGGGTTCCACGATCAGCGCGCGGGCGATGCCGATGCGTTGGCACTGACCGCCCGAAAACTCGTGCGGGTAGCGGTTGATCTGGTTGGGCAAAAGGCCGACTTTGTCCATCATCACCTGCACGCGGGCCTTGACCTCGGCCGCAGACAGGCGCGGGTAATGGGTGCGCAGGGGTTCGGCCACGATCTGGCCCACGGTCATGCGCGGATCAAGGCTGGCGAAAGGGTCTTGAAACACCATCTGAATGTCAGAACGCCGCGCCAGCATCTGGGCGGGTGGCAGGGTCAACAGATCGGTGCCCTCAAACATCACCTTGCCCGTGGCGGGCAGCATTCTGATCAAGGCCCGCGCCAGTGTTGACTTGCCCGACCCGCTTTCGCCCACAATCCCAAGTGTTTGGCCCGGATACAGCACAAAGCTGACATCCCTGACGGCTTGCAACATGGCAGGGGCCGCCCAAGGCATCTGCCCCTCGCGCCGGATGGCGAAGGTGACGGACAGATTGCGCGCCTCGATCAGGGGGGTCATGACAGATCCCCCTCGGGGCGGTGGCAGGCGCGTTGGCGGTTGGCGGCAAATGGGGTCAAAGGTGGCATCGTGTCGCGGCACAGGTCCAACACATCGGGGCAGCGCGGGGCAAAGGGGCAGCCCTTGGGCACGCGCGTCATGTTGGGCGGAGTGCCCGGAATGGCCAAAAGCGCGTCATTGGCTTGATCGACCCGCGGCAGGGCGCGCAGCAAGCCGCGCGCGTAGGGGTGGCTGGGGCGGTCAAAGAACGGATCAACCGGAGCGGTTTCCATCACTTGGCCAGCGTACATCACAATCACCTCGCGGCAAAAGCCTGCGATCACGCCCAGATCATGCGTGATCAAGATCGTGGCCATGCCAAAGTCACGCTGCAACTCGCGCAAAAGCGCCATGATCTGCGCCTGCACGGTGACATCCAGCGCCGTGGTCGGCTCATCCGCGATCAGCAGGTCGGGCTGGGCTTGGGCTTGAGGGGTTGGGTTTGGGCTTGTGGGTTTAGGCTTGGGCTTGGG
>JBAXLX010000089.1:0-10848 GCA_037134595.1 Pseudomonadota bacterium | reverse complement strand
CCTGCCCCCCCCCCCCGCCCGGGTGCCTGCCTCGGCGGGGGGTCCCGCGCGTTGGAGGCGGAGCTCACGGCCGCGACGCCCCCCCGCCTCCCCCCCGCCTTGCCACCAATGGACGCCCGCCCGTTTTTCCGCTACAGCCCCCCCATGCTCGATAACCGCCCCCAACTCCCGCCCGAAATCGCCCGCCGCCGGACCTTTGCGATCATCTCGCACCCCGACGCTGGCAAAACCACGCTCACTGAAAAATTCCTGCTGTTTGGCGGTGCGATCCAGATGGCCGGCCAAGTGCGCGCCAAAGGCGAGGCGCGGCGCACGCGGTCAGACTTTATGAAACTGGAACAAGAGCGCGGCATTTCCGTCTCGGCCTCGGCCATGTCCTACGATTACCGCCAATGGCGCTTTAACTTGGTCGATACCCCCGGCCACAGCGACTTTTCCGAAGACACCTACCGCACGCTCACCGCCGTTGATGCCGCGATCATGGTGATTGACGGCGCCAAAGGGGTGGAATCGCAAACCCAAAAGCTGTTCGAAGTCTGCCGCCTGCGCGATCTGCCGATCTTAACCTTTTGCAACAAGATGGACCGCGAATCGCGCGATGTGTTCGAGATCATCGACGAGATCCAGGAAAATCTGGCCATCGATGTCACCCCCGCCAGTTGGCCCATCGGGGTTGGGCGCGACTTTATCGGCGCTTACGACCTGCTGCATGACCGCCTTGAAATCATGGACCGTGCCGATCGCAACAAAGTGGCAGAATCGCTGCAAATCTCTGGCATGGACGACCCGCGCTTGGCCGAACATGTCCCCGCCGACCTGCTCAAGAAATTCCGCGAAGAGATTGAGATGGCGCGCGAACTGCTGCCCGCCTTCGACCGCGCCTCGTTCCTCAATGGCTCTATGACGCCGATCTGGTTTGGCTCGGCGATCAATTCCTTTGGCGTGAAAGAATTGATGGACGGCATGGGCGAATATGGCCCCGAACCGCAGCCGCAAAAGGCCTCTGAACGCCAGATTGACGCCTCCGAACCCACCGTCACAGGCTTTGTCTTCAAAGTCCAAGCCAATATGGACCCAAAGCACCGCGACCGCGTGGCCTTTGTGCGCCTCGCCTCAGGCCATTTTGAACGCGGCATGAAACTGCTGCATGTGCGCAGCAAAAAGCCGATGGCCGTGGCCAACCCCGTGATGTTTCTGGCCGCCGACCGAGAGTTGACCGAAGAGGCTTGGGCCGGCGACATCATCGGCATTCCCAACCACGGCCAATTGCGCATCGGCGATGCCCTGACCGAAGGGGAATCGCTGCGCTTCACCGGCATTCCATCCTTTGCGCCCGAATTGCTGTCGGGCGTGCGCGCGCTTGATCCGATGAAAGCCAAGCATCTGGAAAAAGCCCTGATGCAATTCGCCGAAGAGGGCGCTGCCAAAGTCTTCAAACCCATGATCGGCTCTGGCTATATCGTGGGCGTGGTCGGCCAGTTGCAGTTCGAGGTCCTGGCCAGCCGGATCGAGGAAGAATACTCGCTGCCCGTGCGCTTTGAACCCAGCCAATTCACCTCCGCCCGCTGGGTCTCTGGCCCCAAGGCCGAGATGGAAAAGTTCACCAACGTCAACAAAGGCCATATCGCCACCGACAGCGATGGCGCGACCGTCTTTCTGACCCGCCTGAAATGGGACATCGACCGCATCGAACGCGACTATCCCGACTTGAAACTGACCGCGACCAAGGAAATGATGGTTTAGGCCGCCAGAGGCTAGACACTCCTAATCACCTTGACCCAAAACGCTTTTTGCGCTATGCGCGAGGCGTCGGGCGATGGTGCCATGACCTTTGGGGCGCCAAGATGATGCGTCCCGTGACCCTTGGCGGGCCGATCCCGCCCTTTCAGGACGCTGATGACAAAATTCTCTGACCTTGACCTAGACCCACGTGTGCTGCAAGCCGTGGTGGAATCCGGTTACGAAACCCCCACGCCCATTCAAGCCCAAGCCATCCCCCCCGCCCTGCGCGGCCAAGACGTGTTGGGCATCGCCCAAACCGGCACCGGCAAGACGGCGGGCTTCACGCTGCCGATGATCACGCTTCTGGGCCAAGGCCGCGCACGCGCACGCATGCCGCGCAGCCTTGTGCTGGCCCCCACCCGCGAACTGGCCGCCCAAGTGGCGGAAAGCTTTGATAAATATGCCAAATACACCAAGCTGACCAAGGCGCTGCTGATCGGCGGCGTGTCGTTCGGCGACCAAGACAAGCTGATTGACCGCGGTGTTGATGTGCTCATCGCCACCCCCGGCCGCCTGCTTGACCATTTCGAACGCGGCAAATTGCTGCTGACCGGCGTGCAGATCATGGTCGTTGACGAAGCCGACCGGATGCTGGACATGGGCTTTATCCCCGACATCGAACGCATCTTTCAGATGACGCCGAAAACCCGCCAGACCCTGTTCTTCTCGGCCACCATGGCACCCGAGATCGAGCGGATCACCAACACCTTCCTCAACAACCCCGCCAAGGTCGAAGTGGCGCGCCAAGCCACCACCAACACCTCGATCGAGCAAAAGCTCTTTGCCTTTACCCCCACCCGCAAAGACCGCAGCTTTACCGAAAAGCGCGCCGTCCTGCGTGCCCTGATCACGGGCGAAGGCGAAAGCCTGACCAATGCCATCGTCTTTTGCAACCGCAAGATGGATGTGGATGTGGTCGCCAAATCGCTGAAATCCCACGGCTTTCACGCTGCCCCCATCCACGGCGATCTTCACCAGTCGGTGCGCACCAAAACGCTGGATGAATTCCGCGACGGTTCGCTGCGCTTGCTGATTGCCTCGGATGTGGCCGCACGCGGCTTGGATATTCCCGCCGTCAGCCATGTGTTCAACTTTGATGTGCCCTCGCATCCCGAAGATTACGTGCACCGCATCGGCCGCACGGGACGCGCTGGCCGTCTGGGTAAGGCGTTTTCGATTGCCGTGCCCTCTGACGACAAATACCTCGCCGCCATTGAAAGCTTGGTCAAACAACCCATCCCCCGCGCCGATCTGCCCGAAGGGGCGCTGGAAGGGGCGTCAGAAAACTCCGACCGCCCGCGCAGTGCGCGCTCTGGGTCGTCTTCGCCCTCCAGCCGTGGCACCGGGCGCGGCCCACGCGGCCGCGACGCTGCCCCAAGGACAGATTCCATGCCACATGACGCTATCCCGGTGATCGAACAGTTCGAAACCGAGGAGCCGGTGGCCATCGCCGTGTCGCGCCCCCAGCCAGAACGGGTCGAGCGCGCCCCCCAAGAGCGCAGCGAACGTGGCGAGCGCGATCGCCGCGAAGACCGCCGCCGCGATGGCCATCGCGCCAGCACCGAGCGCGGCGAACAGCCATCGGCCAGCCGCAGCGAGCCGCGGTCAGAACCACGCACCGAACCCCGCCCAGAACCACGGTCTGATCAGGGCCGCGAGCAACCGCGCAGCGAGCAGCGCACGTACCGCTCGTCCTACCCCGGCCAATATGACCGCATCGTCGGCATGGGTGACCATGTGCCCGATTTCATCCTGCGCTCGTTCCGCCTGCGCGAGGTGACGCCCGACGACGACGAAGGCGAAACTCCCACCGCCGCCTGATCCAAAACGCCTCGCCCAAAGCCTGGACGAGGCGTTTTTCTGTCCTCTTGCCCTTTGTCGAAATACTCTCGGGGGGGTCTGGGGGGGCAGACGGCCCCCCAGCCGGGGCCGCCGCGCGCCCTGCCGCCCCGCCTATTCCGCCGACAGACGGCTGATCACCACGGTGACCTCCGGCTTCTTGCCGATCTCTTCCATCGCCACCTGCCGCACCGCCCGCTTCAGCGCTTCTTCCAGCTTGTCATCATCAGCCATCAATTTGCGGCCAGCGGCGGCGATGAAAGCGGTCAGGTCGGCTTCCAGCACCTCGGCCAGATCGCGCCCGCCGCGCCCTTTGGCGGGCAGGCCCATTGTATCCACCCAAGGTTCGCCCAAGGCCTCGCCGTCTTCATCCACGATCAGCGTCAGCGTGACATGGCCGTTCAGCGCCAGACGAATGCGGTCGCGCACCACGCCGTCCATCGCGCCGATCAGCACCGATCCGTCCAGATAGACCCGCCCCGCCTCGATCCGGTCCACCACTTTGGGTGCTTCGCCGGTCAGGTCAATCATCATGCCGTTGGTGGCCACAAGGGCAGCAATCCCCGCGTCATTGGCCAGCTTGACATGTTCGCGCAAATGACGGTGCTCGCCGTGCATCGGCAGCACCATGTCAGGCAACAGCAGGCGGTGGACATGTTCCAGATCGGGGCGGTTGGCATGGCCCGAGACGTGGTATTTGCCATTGCTGTCATCGACAATGGTCACACCTTTTTCTGACAAAGCATTGACCACTTTGAGAACTTCACGCTCGTTGCCGGGAATGGTTTTCGAAGAGAACAAGAACGTATCCCCCTCGCGCATCTCTAGCCCCAGATACTTGCCCCGCGCCAATTGGGCCGAGGCCGCACGGCGTTCGCCTTGGCTTCCGGTGACAATCAGCATCAGGTTCTTGCGCGGCACCTCTTGCGCGTCTTCCGGCCCGATGTGGCGCGGAAAGCCCTGCAATACGCCGGATTCTTCGCCCGCCAAAACCATCTTCTTCATCGCCCGCCCCAGCAGGCAAATCGTGCGCCCCGCCGAGCGGCCCGCCTCAGCCAAAGTCTTCAACCGCGCCACGTTCGAGGCAAAGGTCGTGGCCACAACCATCCCGCTGGACCGCGCAATCAATTCCGACAAAGGCACGCCAAGGGTCGATTCCGACCGCCCCGGCAGCGGCGAGAACACGTTGGTGCTGTCACACATCAGCGCCTTGATCGGCCGCTCGGCCGCAATCGCCTCAAAGGCCGCATCATCCCACGCCTCGCCCACGATCGGATTGCGGTCCAGCTTGAAATCGCCCGAATGCACGATGCGCCCTGCGGGTGTGTCAATCACCAGCGCCGCGCTTTCGGGGATCGAGTGGCTGACAGGCACAAACTGCACCTCAAACGGGCCAGCTGTGATCACCTCGGGGCGGGGTTTGACGGTGCGGATGGCATCGCGGGCTAGGCCCGCCTCTTCCATCTTCATACGGCCCAAGGTCGCGGTAAAGGCGCGGGCATAGACCGGCTTTTTCAGCTGCGACCACAGATGCGGCAACCCGCCCAGATGGTCTTCATGGCCATGGGTGATGAAAATCGCCTCGAGCCTGTCCAACCGCGCGGTCAGCCAAGAGATATCCGCCATGATCAGATCAACCCCGGGCGAGCCATCCATATCCGGAAAAGCCACCCCCAGATCGACCAAGATCAGCCGCTCTTTCCCCGGCATCCCGTAGCCATAAACATAGGCATTCATGCCAATTTCCCCGGCACCGCCAAGGGGAAGGTAGATCAGTCGTTCACCGGGTTTAGACGGGGCCATCGGCACTCTCTATGTTGCAAACACGCGCTTATGCGGCGCTGTGGTCTTTGTTAAGGGCATGGATCAGGACCAGACCATGCATGGTCAAATCATCCTCGATCGCATCAAACGTATCGGTTCCTTGGGCAAAGAGGGCCGCAAGCCCCCCCGTTGCAATGACTTTCATCGGGGCAGGACGCTCCTTGCGCACTTCGCGCACGATGCCTTCGACCAACCCGATATAGCCCCAATACACGCCTGACTGCATACAGGCCACCGTATTCGTGCCAATCACCCGTGCGGGTTTGGCCACATCGACGTGAGGCAGGGCGGCGGCGGCCATATGCAGCGCTTCTAGCGACAGATTGGCGCCGGGGGCGATCACACCGCCAATATAGGCGCCGTCAAAATCGACCACGTCAAAGGTGGTGGCCGTGCCAAAATCAACCACGATCAGATTGCCGCCGTGCCGATCAAACCCTGCCGCCGTGTTGACCAAGCGGTCAGGACCAACCGTGGTGCCCTGATCGACCCTCGGGGCAACAGGCAAGCGGCATTCGGGCTTGCCCACCACAATCGGGCGGCAGTCGAAATACCGGTTGCACAGCACCCGCAGGTTGAACACCACGCGCGGTACGGTGGACGATATGATCGCCTCGGTGATCGCCACCTCGGCCTTGGTCAGTGCAATCAGCGAGGACAGCCAGACGAAATACTCATCCGCCGTGCGTTTGTGATCGGTGGAAATCCGCCAGGTGACGCGAAACTTGGCCCCGTCCCAGACGGAAAAGACGGTATTGGTGTTGCCGCAGTCGATGGCCAAAAGCATGGGATCACCTGTTGAAGCGAAGCAGCGAGGGGTTTCACACCCCTCGCGCTCCCCGTGGAGTATTTAGGCCAAGATGAAGGGAAAGCGATCTCAAAAGAAGACCTCGGCGGCGGGGATGGCAAGGGTTTCGTGCGGGGTGCGCAGGATGAGAGAACCTGTCGCGTCGATGGTTTCAAAGATACCGTGGTGGGTGGCGGCACCCGTGCGGGCGCGGATGGGTTGGCCAAGCCGCGCGGCATAAGACAGCCATGCTGCGCGCAGCGGGGCGAAGCCTTGGGTCGCAAGGGTATCTTCCCAAGCGTCATAAGCGGCGGCGAGATGGGTCAGGAAGGTTTCCGGTTCCACCCGCAGCCCGGTTTCGCCCAACAGCGAGACGGGTTTTAAAGCGCCGTCCTCCACCATACTGGCATCCGGCGCGGCGATCAGGTTAACGCCGATGCCAATGGCCAGATGCGCCACACCTTGCCCGC
The DNA here is from genome assembly GCA_037134595.1 of Pseudomonadota bacterium. GTDB lineage: Bacteria > Pseudomonadota > Alphaproteobacteria > Rhodobacterales > Rhodobacteraceae > Stagnihabitans. The sequence continues at coordinate 4,146 of JBAXLX010000089.1, read as the reverse complement.
TGGAGGTGCTTTCCAGCAAAATCCCCGCCAGTTTGTTGCCATTAAGAAGCACATCATTCGGCCACTTCAGGCTAAAGGCATGCGGAAGGTCGCTGACCGCCACCAAAGCCTCGCGCAGCGCCAAAGCGGCGGCGAAAGACCGTAACGCCACCTGTGGGGCAGCGTCTTTGGGGTGAAGCAGCAAGGTGGCATGGAAATTGCCACGCGGGCTGACCCAAGGCCGCGCCCGCCGCCCTTTGCCCGCCGTTTGCTCATAGGCCAAAATCCAAGCGGGTCCTAGCGTGGTCGGGGCCAAGCGCAGGGCTTGGGCATTGGTGCTGTCCAAACTGTCGCAGATATGGCGCGCCACACCCGCAGGCCAGACCGCCGCCTTAGCCTGCAAGGGAGGCAGCAGCGGCCACGGCCGCAGGTTCCAGCCCGAAGAAGTTGACCACAGCCGCCAGCATCACCACAGCAACGCCCATCAACGCCAGCCACTGCATCGGGGCCATCTTGCTTTCCGCCCCCGCCTGCTCGGCCCCAAAATACATGAAATAGACGATCCGCAAGTAATAGAAGGCCCCGATGACCGAGGCGACCACCCCTCCTATCGCCAACCAGCCCATGCCCGCATCCACCGCCGCCTTCAACACATAGAACTTCCCGAAGAAGCCCAGCATCGGCGGCACGCCCGCCAGCGAGAACATCAAGACCAGCACCGCCAGCGCCTTAAGCGGCTCGCGCTTGGAGAATTGGTTGAGCAGCGTGATGTCGGTCACAGGCTTTCCGTCCATCTCAAGCGACAGAATGAAGGCAAATGTGCCCAAGTTCATCGTCACATAAATCGCCATATAAACCAGCATCGCTTGCACGCCAAACACCGTGCCCGAGGCCAGACCCATCAGCGCAAAGCCCATATGCGCGATCGACGAATAGGCCATGAGGCGCTTGATGTCTTTCTGCCCGATCGCCGCCACAGCACCCACAAACATCGACACCACCGACAGGGCCGCCAAAACTTGGGACCACTGCGGGGTGATGCCGCCAAAAGCGCCGTGCACCAAACGCGCGATCAGCGCCATGGCGGCAATCTTGGGGGCGGTGGCGAAGAACGCCGTGATCGGGGTGGGCGCACCTTCGTAGACGTCAGGGGTCCACATATGAAAGGGCGCCGCCGAGATTTTAAAGGCCAAGCCTGCCAGCATGAAGACCAGCCCGAACAGCAGACCCACCGGCACGCCGTGCTGCACCGTTGACAGAATACCCGCAAAGCTGGTGGTGCCGGCAAAGCCATAGACCAGCGATGCCCCATACAGCAGCAGGCCCGACGACAACGCGCCAAGGACAAAGTACTTCAACCCCGCCTCGGTCGAGGTTTTGCTGTCGCGGTCCATCGCGGCGACCACATAGAGTGCGAGCGATTGCAGTTCTAGCCCCATATACAGCGCCATAAGGTCGCCCGCCGACACCATGGCCATCATGCCAATGGTCGCCAAGGCAATCAGCAGCGGATATTCAAACCGCGCGAGGCCGCGCTTGGCCATATACCCCTCGCTGATCAGCAAGACCGAAGCCCCCGCAAGCAAGATCACAACCTTGGCAAAGCGCGCAAAGGCGTCATCGACAAACAAGCCGCCAAAGGCCGTCTGGCTGCCAGCACCGGCAACGGCCACCCACAGAGCAACAGCGACCATCACGGCAGAAGTGGCCCAAGTGACCAGTTGCGTCAGCCCGTCTTTGCCAGTGTAAACCGCCAACAGCAGTGCGAGCATGGTGTATATCGCCAGAACCAATTCCGGCAGGACGATTGCGATATCTTGGCTCAACATCTTATGCGCCCTTTCAGTTCGAGGCTGGGGGGTTGGCCGCGGCGTAATTGGCCACCATGGCTTGGACCGAGGGGTCGATGATGTCTGTCACCACCTTGGGGTAAACGCCCAACAGCAGCGTCATAATGATCAAGGGCGCAAAGATGGCACGTTCGCGGCGGGTCATGTCGGTGATGGTTTTCAGGCTTTCTTTGACCAGCGCACCAAAGACCACGCGGCGGTATAGCCACAATCCGTAAGCCGCCGACAAGATCACCCCCGAAGTCGCCACCGCCGCCACCCACGTGTTGACTTGGAAAGCGCCCATAAGTGTCAGGAATTCCCCGACAAAGCCGGAAGTCCCCGGCAAGCCCACGTTCGCCATGGTGAAGAACATGAACACCAAAGCATAGGCGGGCATCCGATTGATCAAGCCGCCATAAGCGTCAATCTCGCGCGTGTGCATGCGGTCGTAGATCACGCCCACGCACAAAAACATCGCACCCGAGATAAACCCGTGGCTAAGCATCTGGAACATCGCGCCGTCCACCCCTTGGGCGTTCATCGCGAAAATCCCCAAGGTCACATAGCCCATATGGGCGACCGACGAATAGGCCACCAGCTTTTTCATATCGCTCTGCACCAGTGCCACCAGCGAGGTGTAGACAATGGCAATCGCCGACATCCAGAACACCACCGGCGTCCACAGATGCGCTGCCACCGGAAACATCGGCATGGAAAAGCGCAAGAACCCATAGCCGCCCATTTTCAGCAAAATCGCCGCCAGCACGACAGACCCTGCCGTGGGGGCCTGTACGTGGGCATCGGGCAACCACGTGTGCACCGGCCACATCGGCATTTTCACCGCAAAGCTGGCAAAGAAGGCCAAGAACAGCAGGGTTTGCAATCCGCCCGTGATGGTCATGCCGAAAGCCACAATCGGTTCATGGCTGAATTGGTAGGTCATCAGGGTCGGAATATCGGTCGTACCCGCGGCATGGTACATCGCCACCATGGCGACCAGCATCAGGACCGAGCCTAAGAAAGTGTACAAGAAGAACTTGAACGAAGCATAAATCCGGTTCACCCCGCCCCAAATCCCGATGATCAGGAACATCGGGATCAGGCCCGCTTCAAAGAACAGATAGAACAGCACCAGATCAAGGGCTGTGAACACGCCCAGCATCAGCGTTTCCAGCAAAAGGAAGGCGATCATATAATCTTTGACGCGGGTCTGAACGTTCCAGCAGGATGCAATCGTGATCGGCATCAAGAAGGTGGTCAGCATCACAAACAGGATCGAAATCCCGTCAACGCCCATCTTGTAATGCAGGCCCATGATCCACGGGCGATCCTCGACAAACTGAAAGCCGGTATTGGCCGGATCAAAGCCCTTCAGCAACAAAAGCGACAGGGCAAAGCTGACGACCGTGGCAAACAGCGCCAGCCACTTGGCATTGCGCTGTGCGGCGGGGTCATTGCCACGCAGAAACAGCGCCAGAATGGCGGCAGCCACCGCAGGCACAAAGGTGATAAGCGAGATCAAGGTATTCATCAGTGCGTCCCCCCGGCGATGGACATCCAAGTGATCAGCACGACGATCCCCAGAACCATGGCGAAGGCATAGGTGAAGATATAGCCCGATTGGGCGCGACCGGCGAGGCGGGTGAAAAAGGGCACGATCCCCATGGCAATGCCGTTGAGCGTGCCGTCAATGATATCACCGTCCCCGCGCTTCCACAGAAAAGCGCCAAGCGCCTTGGCGGAACGGACAAAGATCACATCGTAAAGCTCGTCAAAATACCACTTGTTCAGCAAGAAGCGGTACAGCGGCGCTTGTTGTTCGGCCAACTGCGCGGGCAGTTTGGGGTTGCGGATGTAGAACTGGAAGGCCACGGCAAAGCCGATCAGCATGGCGATAAAGGGCGACAGGCTGACCCAAGCGGGGCTTTCATGCGCCAGTTCCAGCACCTTATTGTCCTCGCCGTAATAGATCGCCCCGGCCCCCGGTGCCGCGCCCTCTTTCAGCGAGAAGAAGGCCGACATGGTTTCGTGATTGCCGAAGAAATCATTGTACCAAAGCATGCCCGCAAACACCGCGCCCAAGGCCAGCACGGCCAGCGGAATGGTCATCACCAAGGGGCTTTCGTGGGCATGTGCGTGCGCATGATGATCGCCCTTTTCTGGCCCATAGAAGGTCATAAAGATCAACCGCCATGAGTAGAACGAGGTGAAGCAAGCCGCGACCACCAGCAAGGTGAAAGCATAGATCGACCCGCCCGCAAAGGCGCTTTCGATGATCGCGTCTTTCGACAGGAAGCCTGCAAAGCCAATCGGCGTGCCAAACCATTCGCCCGAG
>JBAXLX010000088.1:0-11064 GCA_037134595.1 Pseudomonadota bacterium | reverse complement strand
TACCAAGTTTGTCGTGAACTACTGGCGCCTGTCCGACGACAACCGCTTGCTGTTTGGTGGTGGTGAAAGCTATGGTTACCGCTTTCCCAATATCTTGAACGTGGTGCGCAAGCCGATGCTGGCGATCTATCCCCAGCTTGCGGGGGCCAAGATTGACTACGCTTGGGGCGGCACCTTGGCCATCACCACCAACCGCATGCCGTGTTTTGCACGGCCTTCGCCCAATATCTTGTCGGCCTCGGGCTATTCGGGGCACGGCGTGGCAATGGCGACGATGGCAGGCAAGGTCTTGGCCGCCACCGTGGCCGGACAAAGCGCGCAGTTTGATCTGTTGGCCAACTTGCCCCAGCGCGGCTTTCCCGGCGGGGCGGCGCTGCGCTGGCCGCTTTTGGTTCTGGCGATGACATGGTACGGCTTGCGCGACAGGTTGGGGCTGTAAGCCCTGCCATCGGCAGAATTCTGCAAATTTCGTCTGCACTAGAAAATTGTCACTGGTTTGTTACCTTTCTGAGGTTTACGGTTTTCCTAAAGAATGTTTTCAGGAAAGCTGCAAAGATGGCGCACGACGGTCAGGCCCAAGCCCCCAATGTTTACGATGCCGAACCCATCCCCGCCTCGGCCATGGCCGAGATCGAGCGGCTTTTGTCCTCTGGCGATTTGTTTCGCTACACCGCGCCGGATGGATCGCCCGTGGCCCTGCTGGAACGCGAATTTGCCGAGCTGATGGGGTCGCGCTATGCGTTGGCGGTGGCGTCTTGCTCTGCTGCGTTGTTCTTGTCGCTCAAGGCGCTGGACTTGCCGCGCGGGGCCAAGGTGCTGATCCCGGCCTTTACCTTTGCCGCTGTCCCTTCGGCGGTCATCCATGCGGAATGCGAGCCTGTCTTGGTGGAAGTGGGCGAGAATTACCGCGTGGATATGGCGGATTTCGCCGCCAAACTGCCCGGCGCGGCGGCGGTGCTGATCAGCCATATGCGCGGCCATACATCGGATATGGATGCGATTTTAGACCTGTGCGATGCGGCAGGCGTGCCTGTGGTGGAAGATGCCGCCCATTCTTTGGGCACAACGTGGCATGGTCGCAAGATCGGCACGATTGGCAAAATCGGCTGCTTTTCCTTTCAATCCTACAAGCTGGTCAATGCGGGTGAAGGCGGGATGCTGATCACCGACGACCCCGAACTCGCCGCGCGCTGTGTGATCATGTCGGGCGCTTACGAGCACAATTGGAAAAAGCACCCCGGCCTGCAAAACAGCTATATGCTGTGGCAAAACAAGCTGCCGCTTTACAATATGCGCATGCAAAACCTGTCTGCCGCTGTGATCCGCCCGCAACTGCCCGAAGTGGCGGGCCGCGTGGCCAAGGGCCGCGCGGGGCATGATCTGGTGGCCGATCGGCTGAACCAAAGCGCGCACCTATCCGTGCCCCCGCCCCTTGCCCCCGAAGAGCGTGCCCCTGATTCGATCCAGTTCAACCTGACCGGCGAGTGGACCGACGCCCAAGCCCGCGCCTTTCAGGCCGAAGCCAAGCGGCGCGGCATCACGGTGCAGATTTTCGGCTTGTCCGAAGACAATGCCCGCGCCTTTTGGAATTGGCAGTTCTTGGGCGAAACCCCCGACTTGCCCAAAACCCGCGCCATGCTGATGCGGGCGGGCGATGTACGCTTGCCGACGCGGTTGACCGAGGATGAATTGACCTTCATCGCCACAGCCATTTTCGATGCAGCGGCGGCGGTTAAGGGGTAAACTAAAGCAGGCGCAGGCTGTCTTGCATCCAAGGCCACTCGGCCAGCGCAGGTGTGATCACCTGCGCCTCTACCAAGCCGCGCAAGCGACTCGCGACTTGCGCGGGAATATCGCGCAACACCCCCGCGCGGGCCGATAGGGTCAGGCTGCGGTCCAAGGGGGCAAAGGGCAGGGGCGAGACTGACACAAAGGGGCGAAAACGTGCCGCATGGTGCAGCGCCAAGGGGGTCAGAATCGTCCAGCCCTCGCCGCCCGCCACCATGGCCAGAATGGCGGAATAGCTATCCAATTCAAAGCGGTGCGCCAACCGCAGGTTTTGGCGTGCAAGGTGGGCGGCGATCTGGCGGCCCATCAGATGGCGCACGGTGTATTGGATCAGCGGCAAGCCTTCGATCCCGCGCCCCAAAGGCGCGACCGCCACAAAGGGTTCCGACAGAATCGGATGCACCTCGCGCCAGCCTTCGCCCCCGCCTTCGGTGCCTTGGTCGGCGGCGACAATCACATCCAAGGCACGCGCTTCCAACTGGTCTAACAAGCGGTGGCTGGCCCCGGTTTCCAGCAAAAAGCGGCACCCGCGCAGGTCATGGGCAAGGGCTGTCAGCAAGGCGGGTGTGACTTCGGCGTCAAAATCTTCGATCATGCCAAAGCGCAAGGTCGTCAGGCCTGACAGATCGGCCACGGCCAGATCGGCGCGGGCCTCGGCCTCGGCGTTCAGGATCGTTTGGGCATGGCGGCGAAACATCGCCCCGGCCGGCGTCAGGATGATCGGGCGGGCGGAGCGGTCCAGCAGAACCGTGCCCAAGGCCGCCTCTAGCCCGGTGATTTGCTGGCTGATCGCCGAAGGGCTAACACCCAAGCGCCGCGCTGCGGCAGAGATCGACCCCTCGTCCGCCACGGCCAGAAAGGTTTCAATGCCCCAAAGGGTAACGCGGCCCTGTGGATCGGACAAGATGCACTCTCCGCCTGTTCAGGCCGCAGCCCGGGTTGGACCTTTGGGTTAAAGCTTGGACAGTTTCTTTTGCAGTTCAGCCACTTGGCGCTTGATCTCGGCTAGATCCTCGGGCGCATCGGCGGGCTGGTCTTCGGGCTTGGGGCCCACACCGGCCCAAGGCAAACCGCCCATCATGGTCTTCATAAAGGCTTCTTGCTGCTTGCGCATCGCCTCAAACCCCGGCATCGCGGTCAACGGGTTGGGAATGGCGGTGAGGTTTTCCACGATCTTATGCTGACCATCGCGCAGCATTTCAAAACTGGCCGACAAGAACTGCGGCACGACCGATTGGATGTTGGATGTATAGGCGCGCACCAGATCGGTCAGCACATTGGTGGGCAACACCGTGTCACCCTTGGATTCATGCTCGGCCACGATTTGCAGCAGATATTGGCGCGTCAGGTCATCGCCGGATTTAAGGTCAATGATCTGCACCTCGCGCCCCGCGCGGATAAACCCCGCGATGTCTTCCAAAGTCACATAATCCGACGTCTCGGTATTATAGAGACGGCGGCTGGCATAGCGCTTGATCAGCAGCGGTTTTGCAGTTTCGGCCATAGTCCACGTCCCCTGAACATGTTGCAGTGCAGAGAAGCTTAGGCGAGGTGCAGAATAAAAGAAAGGGCGGGCTTTGCGGCCCGCCCCCCTATCGGTGGCACCGATCCGATTAGTTTGCAGCGGCAGCGGCTTTCTTGGCCACAGCGGTCACATCGTCGCTGGCTTTCTTGACAGCGGCCGAAGCGTCGTTGGATGCGGTTTTGCCAGCGGCGAGCATCAGCTCGACCGTGTCCATCTGCACTTTCTTGGCAACTTCGGCGAAAGCGGCCATATGTTCAGACGCGATTTCAGCGGTGGCCGAAGCAAAATCGGTCGCGGCTTTGGTGTAATCGGCGGGCTCTGCTTTGGCGGTGGCAACAGCCGACAGCTTGGCCAGCGCGTCTTTTGCCCATTTGGACGAAATCTCGGTCGACTTTTCGGCGGCTTCCAAGGCAACCTTGGTCAGCTTTTCGCCAAAAGCGGCTTGGGTTTTGAAAGCGTTCTGGAACGCCGAGGCGTCAACCGGAAAGGACGCCATCATGTCTTGCATAACTTTGGTGAAGTCGGGGGTCTTGGTCATTTCATGCTCTCCTGATGAAGCGGGTCCAATCCCGTTTCGCGTGAGCAGACTATAAATGCTGCGATGCAGCATTTCAAGATAAATTTCCGCAGCGCAGCACGATTCTGCCCAAAAGGGTGGTCAAGGCAGCCTTAAACCGCATGCACCATCGTCACATAAGTTCCCGGCGCGGCACACAGCACGGGCAAGGGCCCCTCCCCCGGCACGCGGGCCGCGACCTGCGGGCCAGAGCGTTCGGCCAGCCAGTCGCGCCAACGCGGCCACCAACTGCCTTGGTGGAAGGTGGCCGCAGCTAGCCAATCTTCCGCAGCCCCTTGCGGTGGGCCGCTGGTATAATGACCATATTTGCCCTTTGAGGGCGGGTTGATGATGCCCGCGATATGGCCTGACTGTGCCAGAAGAAAGGTTTTGTCAGCACTGCCCATCTGGCGCACGCCGTTAAAGCTGCCTTTCCAGTGGGCGATGTGATCCGTCTCGCAGGCAATGGCGCACAGCGGCACGCTGACATCTGACAGGCTGACAGGCTTGCCGAAGACCTTGAAGGTGCCTTTCGCAAAGCCGTCGTCCTGACAAAGGCCGCGCAGATATTCGAGCGCCATCTTGGCGGGCAGATTGGTGCCATCGCCATTCCAGAACAAAAGATCAAAGGCAGGCGGCGTTTCGCCCAGCATATAGCTTTTTATCGCAGGCTGATAAATCAGGTCGTTAGAGCGTAAGAAGCTGAACGTCCGGCTCATAAAGGCGCGCGACAGGATGCCGTCAGCTTTGGCCTGCCGCTCGATTCCATCGACGAAATCATTGGCCAGAAACACCCCCACTTCCCCCGGATCGGAAAAGTCGGTGAGAGTGGTGAAGAACGTCGCACTGCCAACCGAGGTGTCGCCTGCCCGCTTTAGATGCGCCAAGGTCAGGCCCAGCGTGGTGCCCGCGATGCAATAGCCCACACAGTTGATCTGCGCCTCACCGGTCGCGCGGCGGGTTTCGGCCATGGCGGTCAGGAACCCGTCGCGGATGTAATCATCCATCGTCACATCGGCATAAGAGGCATCGGGATTGACCCAAGAGACGACAAACAGCGTAAAGCCCTGTTCAACAATCCAGCGGATCAGGCTGTTGGCGGGCTTTAGGTCCATCACATAGAACTTGTTGATCCACGGTGGAAAGATCAGCAGCGGGGTTTTGTGCACGGTTTGGGTCGTGGGCGTGTACTGGATCAGCTCGAAGAGAGGGTTGCGAAACACCACAGCGCCTTGGGTGGTTGCGATATTCTCGCCCACGGTGAAGGCTTGCGGGTTGGCCAGCGTCACCGACAGATTGCCGTTGTTCGCCTCGATATCGCGGACCAGATTTTCCAAGCCCTGCACAAGGCTTTGCCCGTCGGTCGCCACGGCCTTTTCCAAAGCATCGGGGTTGGTGCCCAAAAAGTTGGTCGGCGCGAACATGTCAACGATCTGGCGGGTGAAGAATTCCACCCGTTTGCGATCATCGGGGTCGATGTCTTGCATGTCGGACAGCGCGTTTTGCACCGATTCGGCGTTCAAAAGGTATTGTTCTTTCAGATAGTGAAAGGCGGGGTTGGTATCCCAGATCGGATTGGCAAAGCGGCGGTCTTTGGTGTCAGGGGCAGGCAAAGCCTCTCCCGTGACCAAGGCCTGTTGGGCGGCCACATAGGCCTTCATCGTTTTGCCCCAGTAGCTGACCTGTTGTTCCATCACCTTGGCGGGGTTTTGCACCATGCCGGCCAGATAGGCGGCGGCGGCTTTGAAATAGATGTCTTGGGCGGGACCATCCAAGGCTTGATCATGCGGCTTGCGCGCGGCCACGGCCTGCATCAGGCGGGCGGACAGAACCTCGACCTTCGTCAGATTTTCGGTCAATCGCGTCAACTTTGCTTGGGGGTCATTGTCCTCGGTTGTCATGGTCAACTTTCGCCCCTATTCTCGCCGCTGTGCAGCATACCGACGAACCGTGCCCTTCGCCAGACGGCAAAGACGCGGCAGAACATTCAGCAAGGACACGCGATGAAGTATATGGCCACCTACGACTGGATGGAAAGCCTTCGCAACACCTCCGAGTGGGCGGGCGCTTCGGCGCGGGCCATGGCCAGCTATCCGGCCTTTGCCCTGTCGATGAACCCGCTGATCGCCATGACCGCCGCTTGGGGCGAGGTGACCGAGCGCAGTTTTGGCCGGATGAGTGTTAAGCCTGACTGGGGCATCCGGTCTATTGTGGGGCCGACCGGGCAGGACCATCTGGTCGATGTGACGACCGTGGTGGAAAAGCCCTTCGGCAACCTGATCCATTTTGCCGTGCGCCGGCGTGACCCTATGGCGCGCAAGGTGCTGCTGATTGCCCCGATGTCGGGGCACTATGCCACGCTTTTGCGCTCCACCGTATCCAGCCTTCTGCCCGATGCCGAGGTTTATGTGACCGATTGGCACAATGCCCGCGACATTCCGGTCAGCGCAGGCAAGTTCGATATCGAAGATTACACGCTGTATCTGGTTGACTTCATGCGCCATCTGGGCGCTGACACCCATGTGATCGCCGTCTGCCAGCCCGCCCCCTTGGCCCTTGCCGCCACCGCCTACCTTGCCGCCGAAGACCCAGACGCCCAGCCCCGCACCCTCACCCTGATCGGCGGGCCGATTGACCCCGACGCCGCCGCAACCGAGGTGACCGACTTTGGCCGCCGTGTGACCATGGGGCAGTTGGAACAATCGGCCATCCAGCGCGTGGGCTTTAAGTACAAAGGCGCTGGCCGCATGGTCTATCCGGGCCTGTTGCAACTGGCAGGCTTTATGTCGATGAACGCCGAGCGGCACTCGAAAGCCTTTGGCGAGCAGGTGATGCGCGTGGTGCGCGGCGAGGCGTCTGATCACGATGCCCACAACCGCTTTTACGACGAATATCTGGCCGTGATGGATATGTCGGCGGAATTTTACCTGTCGACCGTCGAGCGGGTGTTCAAAAACCGCGAAATTGCGCGCAACGCCTTTGTGGTGGCGGGAAAGCCGGTCGATCTGGCCGCGATCAAGCGCGTGGCCGTGATGACGGTTGAGGGCGAGAAAGACGATATCTCTGGCCCCGGCCAATGCGTGGCCGCCCTGTCGATGCTGCCCGGCTTGCCGGAGGATAAAAAGACCCAGCACTTAGAACCGGGTGCCGGCCATTACGGCATCTTTGCGGGCAAAAGCTGGCGGCTGAACATCCGCCCGCTGGTTTTGGGCTTTCTCGACAAGCACGCCGATTTGGCGAGCGACGCGGTTGTCACACCGATCCGGCGGCCGAAGTCGGTTTAACGCAGGATCTCGGCCAGACTGGCCTCGATCAAGGCCAAGCACGCGGGGGTGGAAAAGCGATGATCCGCCCCCTTCACCAGCGTCAGGCGAATATCCGGCCCGCTGGCATGGTCAAACAACCGCTGCGCCACCTGTACGGGCACATCGACATCCGCCGTGCCTTGCAAAAAGCGCGTGGGGAAGGGCAGCTCAAGCGGTGCACGCAGCACCAGATGAGCACGGCCTTGGTCAATAAGCCGCTGGGTAAACACATAAGGCCCGTCAGCATAGCCCGAGGGGCGGTGGATCAGGCCAAACTGCGCCATCTGGTCGCGTTCAGACGGCGTTAAACTCGGCAGCAGGCTGTCTTCGGTGAAATCCGGCGCTGCTGCAATGCCGACCAGCCCCGCGATCCGCTCGGGACATGCCCGCACCAAAAGCAGCGCCAACCACCCCCCCATCGACGACCCCACCAGCACCTGCGGGCCTTGGGTCAGGCCGAGGGCCGCGCGGGCGTCATCACACCAATCCGCAATGCCCAAGGCGTTAAAATCGCCGTCCGACTGGCCATGCCCGCCGTAATCAAAGCGCAAGAACGCGCGGCCCTGCCCCTTGGCCCAAGCCTCTAAAGCTATGGCCTTGGTGCCACCCATGTCAGACCGATAGCCGCCCAGAAAGATCACCCCCGGCCCCGAACCTGCGGTTTGATGATAGGCCAGATGGCGGCCTTGCGGCGTGGTCAGGGTTTGAACGGGGGGCATCGCGGGTTCCTGCAAATTGTCAGCACAATTGGCCACCTTAAGCCCTTGACCCAGATTGACAACCGCCCCCCTTGGGATCAAAACGCCCGCAGATACCCGCAACCGGGCGCTTCGTAGGCGCCAAAACGACGAGGAGAGGGCCATGTCCCACGCGTCACAGATTTCCCTGACATTCCCCGATGGCGCGCGCCGCGATTACACCGCCGGTGTGACGGCTGGCGAAGTGGCGGCGTCTATCGCGCCCGTCTTGGCCAAAAAGGCCATCTCGGCCACGGTCAATGGCGCGCATTACGATCTGCAATGGCCCATTATGGAAGATGCCACGATTGCCATCCACACCATGGCCGATGACGCGCAAGCGCTGGAACTGATCCGCCACGATCTGGCCCATATCATGGCCCGCGCCGTGCAAGAGATCTGGCCCGATGTCAAAGTGACCATCGGCCCCGTGCGCGATTACGGCTGGTTTTATGACTTTGACCGCAAAGAGCCCTTCTCGCCCGAAGACCTTGGCGCGATCGAGGCGAAGATGAAACAGATCATCAACGCCCGCGACCCTGTGCGCACCGAAACCTGGGACCGCGCCCGCGCGATTGCCTATTACGAGGAACGCGGCGAACCCTTTAAGGTCGAACTGATCCACCGCATCCCCGAAGGCGAAGACCTGCGGATGTATTGGCACGGCGCGTGGCAAGACCTGTGCCGCGGCCCGCATTTGCAGCATACCGGCCAAGTGCCCGCCGATGCCTTTAAGCTGACCCATGTCGCGGGGGCCTATTGGCTGGGCGATTCCACCCGCCCCATGCTGCAGCGCATCTATGGGCTGGCCTTCAAGAACCGCGACGACCTCAAAGCCCACCAAACCATGCTGGAAGAGGCCGCCAAGCGCGACCACCGCAAGCTTGGCCGCGAGATGGAGCTGTTCCACCTGCAAGAAGAAGCGCCCGGCATGGTCTTCTGGCACCCCAACGGCTGGCAGATTTACCGCAACCTTGAAGATTTCATGCGCGGCCGTCTGCGGTCGGCAGGTTACAAGGAAATCAAAACCCCCCAAGTGGTGGACCGCGTGCTGTGGGAAAAATCCGGCCATTGGGAGGCTTACCGCGAAAACATGTTCATCGTCGAAGTTGACGAGGACGGCGGCAAGGAAAAGCGCATCAACGCTTTGAAACCCATGAACTGCCCCTGCCATGTGCAGGTCTATAACCAAGGCATCAAATCCTACCGCGACCTGCCGCTGCGGCTGGCGGAATTCGGGTCGTGCCACCGCTACGAATCATCCGGCTCGATGCACGGCTTGATGCGGGTGCGCGGCTTTACCCAAGATGACGCCCATATTTTCTGCACCGAAGACCAGATCGAATCGGAATGCGCGGGCTTTATCGCCCTGCTCTCGGGCGTGTACCGCGACTTGGGCTTTGCCAAGTTTGACATCAAACTGTCCACCCGCCCCGAGGTGCGCGTGGGGTCTGATGAGGTCTGGGATAAGGCCGAAAACGCGCTGAAAGGTGCCATCGAACATCTGGGCCTGCCCTATCAGATCAACCCCGGGGACGGGGCGTTTTACGGGCCGAAGCTGGATTTCAAACTGACCGACGCGATTGGTCGCGAATGGCAATGTGGAACGTTGCAATGCGACTTTAACCTGCCCGTGCGCCTTGGGGCGGAATATGTCGGCGAGGATGGTGCCAAGCACAATCCCGTCATGCTGCACCGCGCAATTCTTGGGTCTTTTGAACGGTTTATCGGCATTTTGATCGAAAACTACGCCGGCAAACTGCCCTTCTGGCTGGCCCCGCGTCAGGTGGTGGTGGCGGCGATTGTGTCAGATGCCGACGCCTATGTGCACGAGGTGGTGAACGCCCTGAAAAAGGTCGGCGTGCGGGCCGAGGCGGATACGCGCAATGAAAAGATCAACTACAAAGTGCGCGATCATTCGCTGGGCAAAGTGCCGGTTCTGCTCGCCGTGGGCATGAAAGAAGTGGCCGACCGCAGCGTTTCGATCCGCCGCTTGGGCGATCAGGTCAACGACATGATGACGCTGGAAACCGCCATTGCCACCTTGGGCTTTGAAGCGCTGCCGCCTGCCGCGTAAGCGGGCAGTCGGTCACAAAGGGCGGATCTGTCTGCGATATGCGACAAAACGTCGCATTCGTGCCGGAAAGGCTTGATTTTCGCCGAACCTTTGGCATGATCGTGACCAGTGTCGCGAGATGCTTGACCGCTTCGACAGGAACGGTCAGGCCAATGCGGGCGGCGCGGCTCGGGGCAATGTCGCTGCGGGTGGGGGACAGCAAGGAGAAGCGGCATGCCGACAGGCACCGTGAAGTGGTTTAACGCGACCAAAGGCTATGGGTTCATTGCGCCCGACAATGGCGGTAAGGACGTTTTTGTACATATTTCCGCAGTAGAACGCGCCGGTCTGAAAGGGCTGAACGAGAACCAGAAGATCGGGTTTGAGCTGCTGTCCGGCCGTGACGGCAAAGAATCGGCAGGCGATCTGCGGCTGCTTTAAGCGGTCAGCTTCGCCTCGATCGCCGCGTCCCACCCCAGATACCACGCGGCCCCATCTTGAACGATGGGCCGCTTCATCACGGTGGGTTGCGCTGCTATTTGCGCATCGGCTTCGCTTTCGCGCAGGAAATCGGAAAAGCCCCGATAGGTCGTGGATTGTTTGTTCACGGCCCTGTCGCCGAATTCGGCGATGATCGTGTCAATCTCGGCACGTGTCAGCGGATCTGCGCGCACATCGCGAAACACCACATCCTTGCCCGCCCGCTGCAACGCCTTGAGCGCCTTTTTCGTCGTATCACAGGTGGATAGCCCGTAGAGGATCATGCTGCAGCCCCATAGGTTTGGCGGATGCAGGTAGGTTTACACGGGGGTGGGGGGAAGGTCTAGGGGAGCGGGGGGAAAGAGGTGGGTGAGGACACCCACCCTACGGGTGCGCTATTTATTGGCTTTGATTGATCGTCTGTTAGCGTCTGCGATCTTGTTAATTTCTTTAGTGGTCGGTATCTTGAACACACACAATGTAATGTCTCTCAAGACGGAAAGCGAGAAAAACACGCAAACAATACCAACACTGTTTACAAGCGAGTCGACAGTTGCAAGATCAGGTAAAAATGGTCTAAAGACAAGCGCTATGAACACTACCGAAAATGCATAAAC
>JBAXLX010000087.1:0-11069 GCA_037134595.1 Pseudomonadota bacterium | reverse complement strand
AAAGCAGCCAAGGCCTGCGACCTCGAACCCCATCTCTTCGCGGGCGATGCGGGCGGCGGCGGCGACATGGGTGCCGTCACCGAAAATAAAGACGCGTTTGCCGGTCAGGTAGGTGCTGTCAACGCTGCGCGTCCACCATGGCAGGCGCAGGTGACTGGTGTCGGTTTTCACGGGCAAGCCGGTGATCTTGGCCACTTCGGCCAGAAAGTCGCGCGTGGCCCCGACGCCGATCGGGACGGTCTTGGTATAGGGTTGCTTGAAATTGCTCTCTAGCCAGCGCGCGGCGGATTCGGCGTGTTCGGGGTACATCAGCACGTTGAAATGCGCAGCACCCAGTCGGGCGATGTCAGAGGGGCGCGACCCCATCGGGGCGACCACGTTCACGCCAATACCCATTTCGGCCAAAAGGCGGGTCAATTCGGTGATGTCGTCGCGGTGGCGAAAGCCCAAGGCGGTGGGGCCGATCAGGTTGGCAGTGATCTGCTGGGTGCGCGCGCTGGGCTTCGCCAGATGCCGGACGATCTGCAGGAAGGTTTCGTCCGTGCCGAACCCCTCTTTGCGCTGGTAGGATGGCAGATCCAGCGGGATCACCGGCAGGCCAAGGTTCATCGAACCGGCCAGACCGGCGGGATTGTCTTGGATCAGTTCAGCGGTGCACGAGGCCCCGACGATGATCGCTTCGGGCGCGAAGCGATCAACGGCGTCTTGGCAGGCGGTTTTGAACAGCGTGGCGGTATCGCCGCCCAGATCGCGGGCTTGGAAGGTGGTGTAGGTGACCGGCGGGCGGTGGTCGCGGCGTTCGATCATGGTGAAGAGCAGATCAGCATAGGTGTCGCCCTGCGGGGCGTGCAGCACGTAGTGCAGGCCCTTCATGCCGGTCGCCACACGCATGGCCCCGACATGGGGCGGGCCTTCATAGGTCCACAGGGTTAGTTTCATGCGACCACCCGCGCCGGGGGCGCTTCGCCCCCCGGACCCCCAGAGGATATTTGGGCAAGTATGAAAAGGCGGGTCATTCGGCGGCCTCGATCCGGGGGGCCAGCGGGGCCAAAAGGGCGCGGCGGCGGAGCGGGCGGGCGAACAGGGCGGCGAGGTCGCCGGCTTGTTCGTAAAAATGCACCGGGGTGAAGACCAGTTCGATGGCCCATTTGGTGGCCATGCCTTCGGCTTCTAGCGGGTTGGCAAGGCCTAGGCCACACACGGTCAGATCAGCGCGGGCGGCGCGGGCGCGGGTGAGTTGTTTGTCGACATCCTGGCCTTCCGAGATGGTCGGGCCGTAAGCCAGCAGGGCCAAGTCGGGGGACAGAAGGTCGCGGTGCAGGAAGGGGGTGCCGACCTCGATCGCGGTCATGCCGCATTCGCGGGTCAGAAAGCGCGCGAGGGGGATTTCAAGCTGGCTGTCGGGGAAGAAGAAGATGGATTTGCCAGACAGGGTTTGGGCCGAGGCGGCAATGGCTTTTTGCGCACGCGCGCGGGGGGCGGCGGTGACTTTGGCGAAAAGGGCGGGGTCAACGCCGAATTCGGCGGCGATGGCTTGCAGCCAGAGGGTCGTGCCTTCGGCGCCGAAGGGGAAGGGGGCGGGGATGTGGCGGGCCCCACGGCGGGTGAGGGCGGCGTGGGTGTCGCCCAAGAAGGGTTGCAGCAGGGCGAAAACCGTGTTCGGCCCAACGGCCAGCGCATCGGCACTGCGCCGCGCGGGCAGGCAGCGCACTTTGGGGATGCCAAGGGCGGCCAGCAGGCCCATGGCCTGATCTTCAACCACATCGGGCAAGGCCCCGACCAAGAGCAGTTCCTTTTCGGCGGTGGACCCCAGCGTGGGCACCATCGCGGCGAGGCAGGCATCCTCGCCTTGGGTAAAGGTCGTCTCGATCCCCGAGCCGGAATAGTTCAGCACGCGCACATGGGGGGCGTGCTTGACGCTCATGCGTTCGGCGGCGCGGTGCAGGTCAAGTTTGATGACTTCAGACGGGCACGAGCCGACCAAGAACAACTGGCGGATGTCGGGGCGGCGCGACAGAAGGCGGTCGACCTCGCGGTCAAGCTCGGTCTGGGCATCGGCGAGGCCGGCGAGATCTTTTTCTTCCAGAATAGCGGTGCCAAAGCGGGGTTCGGCGAAGATCATGACACCTGCGGCTGATTGCAGCAGATGGGCGCAGGTGCGGCTGCCGACCACCAAAAAGAAGGCGTCCTGCATCTTGCGGTGCAGCCAGATGATTCCCGTCAGTCCGCAGAACACCTCGCGCTGGCCGCGCTCTTTCAGGACGGGGGTGTTGGTGCAGCCCATGGCGGCGACGGGGGCGTTCATGCGGGCACCGCCGCATCCAGCCGCGCGGCGCGCAGCTTCAGGATGAACTGCGTGGCGTTGACGACGTAGGCGGCATAGGCCGCAAGGGCCAAGGTCATCTGGCCGGTATGATCCAGCAAACCCGTGTACAGGGTGAACAAATAGGCGGTGTGCAGGGCGATGACGCCAAAGCTAAAGACATCCTCCCAGTAGAAGGCGGGGGCCAGAAGGTATTGGCCGAAAACCACTTTCTCCCAGATCGCGCCGGTGATCATGATCAGGTACAAAAAGGCGGTTTTGATCACGATCGAGAGCGTCGCCGCCTCGTACCCCGTTCCGGTCAGCATGTAGCGCAGCACCAAGACCAGCGAGGTCGCGAAAGCCAAGAACTGCAAGGGGGCAAGGATGCCTTGCACCAAGGTCCACTTCGTCTGGTCGCGGCGCATACGCTCTTGCGGCGTGTAAAGCGCGGGCCGGCGGTCATGGTCTGGTCGATTCTGCGTCATCAACGGGCTTTCACAGGGTAGGTCTGCAAACCGATCCTAGCCCCGCGATTCCGAATGTGTCAATCTAAACTTACACAATTTTGGTTGACACCATCTGACCACAACCACAGGAAGCAGCGGGGTCTTGCAGCATAAATTCACCTATAATTTCCATACAAAACAAATGCTTGCAAATTTTCAGCGATTAAACTATCCAGTAGAGTGTCAATTTTCTTTGACAATGTATGCGACCTAAAGGAAAGTTGTCACCAAGGATGGCCGCGATTGTGCTGACAGACTCAGGCACAAAACCAGCGGACCACCTTAAGGGAGGCCGTGCCGATGCAAGAAATTCAGGCGCAAGATCAAGGGCGTGCGGGGTCGAAAGACAGCGCGGGCGTGATCTATTTCGCCGCGCAAGTCGTCTCGCTTCTGGCCGAACGAAACTGGCGCACCTTCTCGGAGGTGCGCGAACCTGTGGTTTCGGGGCTGATCACCGCCTCGCTGTCGGGCAAACAAGACGCGTATTCCGAACTTCTGCGCGAGTTGAAACGGGCGCGGGTCAGTGCGGCCGCCTTGGCAGATATTTACATTCCCGAAGCCGCCCGCCGCATGGGCGAGGCTTGGCAAGACGATCAGATGTCTTGGCTGGATGTGTCTATCGCGGTCGGCCGGATGCAAAGCCTGCTGCGTGAGATTGGCATGGCTTGGGTGGCCGATCAGGCGGGCGATACGGGGCATGGCACGGTCTTGCTGATTGTGCCCGACCGCGAGCAGCACACCTTGGGGCCCATGGTGGCCATGGGGCAAATGCGCCGCTTTGGGGTTTCCGTCTGCCTCAGAATTGCCCCATCGCACAACGAATTGCGCAGCCTTATGGCAGCGCGGCAATTCGACGGGGTGTTGATCTCTATCGCAACCAAAGACAAATTGGCGTCCGTTGCGACGACCGTGCAATTCATCCGGTCCGTGTCGGCAAAACCGACACCGATTGTCGTGGGCGGGGCTGTGTTCGAGAAAACTGAGGATTTGGCAGCATGCACCGGCGCTGACATTGCATCGAATGATATCTGCGCCGCCCTTGAGGCCATTGGCCTTAAGTTCGACGCTTCCTGCGTGCTTCGGCGCGCGTAACACACCGCTTCCCCGGAAAACCGGGTGGGCGGCAAGAACGGGCAAGCCCAGTGAACACTGATACCACGCATTTCCTTTCAGGCATGTCGATGCCGCTGATTGACCCGGGCTTTTTGTCCGAGATTTTGTCGACGGCATCCGACATCACCTTAGTGCTGAATGCCGACAAAATTGTTACTGCGGTCATGGTCAACCCGCATCACGCGGCCTTTGGGCGCTTGGAGACTTGGGTTGGCAAGAAGATCTTTGATCTGGTGTCAGAAGACAATCACGCCAAGCTGACCCACCGGTTCGCGACCCTCAGCAAAGGCGGCGCCGGTTCTGTGACGGCAGAGATCAACCATCATGACGCGGCTTTGCTGGAATTTCCGGTGCGCTACACCATTCACCTGATCCGCGCCGACAAATCCATTCTGATGCTGGGCCGCGACACGCGCCCGATTGCCGAGATGCAGCAGCAACTGGTCATGGCGCAAATCGCCCTAGAGCGCGACTATGAATCTCAGCGCGAGATGGACACCCGCTACCGTGTCTTGATGGAAGCGACCCGCGATGCCGTGGTTCTTTTGGCCATGAACAATGGCCGGATCGCCGACCTGAACGCCGCAGCCGCCGTGATGCTGGGCGGGGCGCGGGCCGATCTGATCGGGGCGGCCATTGCCCAAGAATTCGAAGGCCGCCGTCGGGGAGAGTTTCTGGAAAGCCTGTCCAACATCGCCTCGGCGGATTCGGTCAGCCCGGTGGAGTTGATCGCCCGGCGCTCGCAGCGCAAATTGCGCGTGATCCCCAAGCTGTTTCGTGCCGCTGGCGAACGTCTGATGCTGTGTAGGCTAGAGGCGACCGAGCAAATCGCCCCGCAGCAAAGCGAATCGAACGAAAACTTTGAACGCCTGTTTCATGAAGGCGTTGATGCCGTGGTCTTTTTGGACGGTGACGGTGTGATCACCTTTGGCAACGATTCCTTCCTGAAGCTGACCGACAGCACCCATCTGGCCAATGTGCGGGGAAGGTCTTTGGCCGATTTTCTGGCGCGCGGCACGGTGGATTTGCGGGTATTGCTGGACAATGCCAAGCGCAGCCGCCATTTGCGCATTTTTTCCACCAAGATCGTGAACGAATTTAACGGGCAAGTGGCGGTCGAAATCTCGGCCACCTACCTCAATGACCGACCCAATCCCAGCTTTGGCCTGATGATCCGCGATGTCAGCCGGGTGGATTTCATGCGCCGTCCCACCACCAGCGGCACCGATGAGGGCATGCGCGGGGTGATGGATCTGGTGGGGTCTTCGACGCTGAAGGATATTGTGGCCGAAACCACGGATGTCGTTGAAAAGATGTGCATTCAGACGGCGGTTGATCTGACGCGCAACAACCGCGTGGCGGCGGCGGAAATGCTGGGTCTGTCGCGGCAATCGCTGTATGTGAAGCTGCGCAAGTTTGGATTGCTGAGCAAAGACGACGAATAGGCCAAAGGCTAACGCAAAGGATGGCGCCCGATTTCGGGCGCTTTTTGTTGTCGCGCAGGAAAACTGGGGGATTGATCGACTCGAAAATGTAAGGCAAAGTTGACACATGACTGTATCGCCCGCTTTACACACCCCGACCTTCCCGCAGCCCAAAGCCATGCTTGAGCTGATCAAACCCATCACATGGTTCCCGCCGATGTGGGCCTATCTGTGCGGCATCGCCTCGGTTGGGGTATCGCCTTGGGCGGCTTGGCCGATGGTGGTTTTGGGCGTGGTGCTGGCGGGGCCTGTGGTCTGCGGCATGTCGCAGGCGGCAAATGACTGGTGCGACCGGCATGTCGATGCGGTGAACGAACCACACCGTCCGATCCCTTCGGGGCGCATCCCCGGGCGCTGGGGGCTTTGGATTGCGCTGGCGATGTCGGTGCTGTCTTTGGCTTTGGGCTGGCAGTTGGGCACTTGGGGCTTTGCGGCCACCGTGGTCGGCGTGCTGGCGGCTTGGGCCTATTCGGTCGAACCTGTGCGCCTGAAGCGGTCGGGCTGGTGGGGGCCGGGGCTGGTGGGCCTGTGCTACGAAGGGTTGCCGTGGTTCACGGGCGCTGCCGTTCTGTCACAGGGGATGCCGAGTTTTCAGATTTGCACCATGGCGCTGCTCTATGCGCTTGGCGCGCATGGGATTATGACATTGAATGATTTCAAGGCGCTAGAGGGGGATAAGCTGCACGGCGTACGCTCGCTTCCGGTAACCCTAGGGCCAGAGGTTGCCGCGCGGGTTGCCTGTACGGTGATGGGGCTGGCGCAGGCTTTGGTGATTGCGCTGTTGCTGGTCTGGGGCAAGCCCGTGCACGCGCTGTGCGTTGGGCTGCTGTTGGCGGGCCAAGTCTGGGCCATGGGGCGGCTGTTGCAAGACCCAAAGGCCAAAGCGCCTTGGTATAATGCCACGGGTGTGGCGATGTATGTCAGCGGCATGATGATCACCGCCTTTGCGCTGCGCGGGTTGGGGATTGCGGCATGAAACACCTGTCTTGGGCGTCGATCTTCCGTTTGGGTGCGGTGCAGATGTGCCTTGGGGCCATTGTGGTGCTGTGCACATCAACCTTTAACCGCCTGATGGTGGTCGAGGCGGGCTTGCCCGCCGTGCTGCCGGGGCTGTTGGTGGGCCTGCACTATGCGGTGCAGATCACACGGCCGACATGGGGGTATAAGTCTGACACAGGTGGCCAACGCACGCGGTTTATCATTGGCGGCATGGCGGTTTTGGCGCTGGGGGCGCTGGGGGCGGCCTTGGGCTTTGTGCTGATGGGCAGCCTGTTCTGGGCGGGTTTGGGTGTTTCGGTGCTGGCTTATGCCATGATCGGCGCGGGGGTGGGGGCTTCGGGCACATCGCTTTTGGCGCTGCTTGCCACCACAACCCACCCGCGCCGCAGGGCTGCGGCGGCGACGATCACATGGTTGATGATGATCTTTGGCATCGCGGTGACAGCCACCATCGTTGGCAAGGCGCTGGACCCGTACTCGCAGGCTTTGCTGCTGAAAGTGGTTGCCGTGGTGGGGGTGGGCGCTGTTGCACTGACCGCGCTGGCCGTTTGGGGGATTGAAGCGCGGCATCCTGCAACGCAATCTGACGACAGGCCCCTGCCCTTCCGCGCAGGCATGGCCGAGATTTGGGCAGAACCGCGCGCGCGTAATTTCACCATTTTCATCTTTTTGTCGATGGTCGCCTATTTCATGCAGGAACTCATCCTTGAACCCTATGCCGGACTGGCCTTTGGCTTCACGCCCGGGCAATCGACGCAGTTGTCGGGCGCGCAAAACGGCGGGGTGTTCGTGGGCATGCTGACGGTCGGCATCGCCGCAACAGGGTTTCGCCTTGGCTCACTGCGCGCTTGGGTCATGGCCGGATGCGCTGGATCAGCACTGGCTTTGCTGGTGATCGCATTGGCGGGCCAAATGGCTGCGGGTGCCGCCATCATCCAGCCTGCCACCATGGCTTTGGGCTTTTTCAACGGCATGTTCGCCGTCTCGGCCATCGGGTCGATGATGGCCTTGGCAGGCCAAGGGCGCGAGGCGCGTGAAGGCACACGGATGGGCCTGTGGGGGGCAGCGCAAGCTGTGGCCGCCGGATTGGGCGGCGTTCTGGGGTCAGGCGCGGTTGATCTGGCGCGGCATTTTATGGCCACGCCCACGGCCTTTGGCTTGGTCTTTATCGCCGAGGCGGGGCTTTTCGTGGTCGCCACGCTGATGGCCCAACAGATTATCGAAGGGCGCGCAGAGCCCGATTTTCAACGCTATGTACCGGGAGAATGACATGTTTGACGTTGTGGTGATCGGCGGCGGACCTTCGGGGGCAACGGCGGCCAATGATCTGGCCCGTGCCGGAGTAGATGTGGCATTCTTGGACAGGGCAGGGCGTATCAAGCCCTGCGGCGGGGCGATCCCGCCACGGTTGATCGAAGATTTCTCGATCCCCGACGAACAACTGGTCGCGCATATCCAAACGGCGCGGATGATTTCGCCCACACAGCGGCAGGTCGATATTCCGATCGAGGGCGGCTTTGTTGGCATGGTGGACCGCGAGCATTTCGACGAATTCCTGCGGCTGCGCGCGGTGCAAAACGGGGCCGAGCGTTTCACCGGCACCTATTTGCGGCTGGAACGTGATGCCAAGGGCACCCATGTGGTTTACCGCGACAAAGCCTCAGGCGGGGAAATGCGACTGTCGACCAAGCTGGTGATCGGGGCCGATGGCGCGCGGTCAAACGTGGCCAAGACCGAGGTGCCGGGCGGCGACAAGATCCCCTATGTCATTGCCTATCATGAAATAATCAAAGCACCCGTCAGATCGAACCTGTACGATCCGGCGCGCTGCGATGTGATCTATGACGGCAAGATCAGCCCGGATTTCTACGGCTGGGTCTTTCCGCATGGGCAGCATGCCAGCGTGGGCATGGGCACGGGGATTGACGGGGTCGATCTGAAACAAGCCACGGCAGACCTGCGCGAAGCCTCGGGCCTGACGGGCTGCGAAACCATCCGGCGCGAAGGCGCGCCCATTCCGCTGCATCCGATGGATCGGTGGGACAATGGCCGCGATGTGGTGCTGGCAGGCGATGCGGCGGGGGTGGTGGCACCCTCCTCCGGCGAAGGGATTTACTATGCCATGGTGGGCGGACGGGTGGCCGCGACAGCGGCGCAGGCGTGCTTGGCCACCGGGCGGGCGTCAAAGCTGCGCTTGGCGCGCAAGATGTTCATGAAAGACCATGGCACGGTGTTTAAAGTGCTGCGGTCGATGCAAGACGCCTATTACAAATCCGACGAGCGCCGCGAAAGATTTGTCAGCCTGTGCCACGATATCGACGTGCAAAAACTGACCTTCGAAGCCTATATGAACAAAAAGCTGGTCAACGCCAAACCCTTCGCACATCTGAAGATCGGCTTTAAGAACATCCGGCATCTTATGGGCTGGGTGGCCCCGGAACACGTATGAGCGAGATGGTCCCCGCTTGGGTCGACGGTGTCTTGACCCCCGTTGAAAAGCTAGACGTGCATCAGCGCGGCCTGCGGCACTTAGCCGTGTCGGTCTTTGTGATGCATGGCAACCGCACCTTGCTGCAACGCCGCGCGCTCAGCAAATACCACACGCCGGGCCTATGGGCCAACGCCTGCTGCACGCATCCGCGCTGGGGAGAGACGCCTTTAGACTGCGCCACACGGCGGGTGCGCGAAGAGCTGGGGTTAACGGGCCTAGACTTGCGCCGTGTCGGCGGCACCGAATACCGCGCCGATGTGGGCGCGGGCCTGACCGAGCACGAGGTGGTGGATCTGTTCGTCGCCGAAGTGCCGCTGGACGTGGCCCTGCGGCTAAACCCCGAAGAGGTGATGCAGGTGGCTTGGGTATCGCTGTCTGATCTGTCAGAGCAGATCAAAGCCGACCCTGCCCGCTTCACCCCGTGGCTGCGGATTTATCTGGCCGAAGGCTGGGGCAAGGTGGCGCAAACCCTGCAAGGCAGCGACCCTGCACATGCCTAAACGTCGTCGCGTCTTTTTGCTGGGGGCCACGGGCACGATTGGCCGCGCCACGGCGGCAGCCTTGCTGGCCAACGGGCACGAGATTGTGTGCCTTGTGCGCCCCAAAGCAGGCGACCCGCGCCGTGGCCTGCCCGTCGGGGTAACTGTGCGCTTTGGCGAGGTGACGGATGCGGCCTCGCTTGAGAAAGACGGCTTTGCGGGCGAGCGGTTTGATGCGGTCGTCTCTTGCCTTGCTTCGCGCAGCGGCGCGCCCAAGGATGCTTGGGCTATTGATCACCGCGCCCATGTCGATGCGTTGAATATCGCCAAAGCGGCAGGCGTCACCCAATTTGTCCTGCTCTCTGCCATTTGCGTGCAGCGCCCGCTTTTGGCCTTTCAACAGGCCAAACTGGCGTTTGAGGCAGAGTTGACCGCCTCTGGTCTGACCTATTCCATCGTGCGGGCCACGGCGTTCTTCAAATCGCTGTCCGGTCAGGTCAAACGGGTGCAGGCGGGCAAGCCGTTCTTGATCTTTGGCGATGGGTCTTTGACGGCCTGCAAACCGATCAGCGATGCCGACCTTGGCACCTATCTGGCCGAGTGTCTGGAGATCACCACCCGCCACAACCGTATTCTGCCCATCGGTGGGCCGGGCCCCGCGCTGACGCCGAAAGAGCAGGGCGCGGCTTTGTTTACCCTGTTGGATCAAACGCCCAAATACCGCAGCGTTCCGGTGGGCTTTTTGGATGCCATCATCGCCGTGCTGTCTGTTTTGGGCCACCTGTCGCCCCAGTTGCGCGACAAAGCCGAACTGGCGCGGATCGGGCGCTATTATGCCACGGAATCGATGTTGGTTCTAAACCCCACAACCGGAAAATATGACGCATCGGCCACCCCTTCAGCCGGCAAGGACAGGTTGGTCGACCATTACGCGCGACTTCTGCGCGACGAAGTGACGGTCGATTTGGGAGAACATGCCGTATTTTAGACTAAATTAGCGGTTGAGCGCCCCGACTATCGCCTTGACGCACCTTGCCTGATCGCTACACCTTTTTACATGGCGTATTGCTGCTCCTTGGCCGACGGCCACGATAAAAAGGACTCCCCCCATTCCTGCGATCATACACCCCGTGATTTTGTGTGGCGGCGCTGGGACGCGGCTTTGGCCTTTGTCGCGCAAAAGCTTTCCAAAACAGTTTTCTGCCCTGACCGGCGAGGAAACGCTGTTTCAAGCCAGTGTCCGGCGGTTTGGTGCGCCGGAATTTTCTGCCCCTTTGGTGATTTCGGGGTCAGACTTTCGGTTTATCGTCAAAGACCAGATGGCGGCTATGGGTCTGGCTGCGCAGGCAACACTGATCGAACCAGAGGGGCGCAACACGGCACCCGCGATTTTGGCTGCGGCCCTGCTGCTAGACCAGAGCGAGCCAGGGGCCTTGATGATCGTGGCGCCCTCCGATCACGTCATCCCGCAGGACGCTGCGTTCCGCGCGGTGGTTCTGGCGGCGGTGCCTGCGGCTTTGTCGGGGCAAATCGTCACCTTTGGTATCCGGCCAGACCGGCCAGAGACGGGGTATGGCTGGCTGGAACTGTCAGAGCCGAGTGCGGATTTCGCGCCCATCGCCCAACCGTTACGCCGCTTTGTCGAAAAGCCAGACCTGATGCGCGCGCAAGCCATGCTGGCCGACGGGCGAC